>NZ_JBTEKS010000181.1:0-8616 GCF_054333355.1 Methylomagnum sp.
GCTGAGCTTCCTTGCCAATCAAAATGAGCCGCATCCTGCTATTCAGCGACCGCAACGGCATTTTCGGTGCCGAACAGATCGACCACCGGCTGGCCCTGGGCTTCCTGGCGGCGGGGTGGCGGGTGTCGATGGCCCAGCCGACGGCGGACAATGCCCTGATCGACGAACGCCGCCGACACGGTATCCCCCATTATTGGCTGCCGGTGGAAGACATCTACCACTGGCATGAACCCGCCCCCAGCCTGTCGGACCCGGCCCCGGCGGAGGACTGCTTCGCCGCCGCCCGCCCCGACTTGATCCTGTTCGCCGACAGCTTCCCGCTCGCCAATCTCGCCGCCAAGCAAGCCGCCGCCCGGCTGGGCATTCCCTTCGTGGTCCTGGTCCACTGCGTGCAACCGGCCTGGGCCGAACAGTACGTCGCTTGCCTGCCGCGCCTGCCAGCCGTGTACGCGGCGGCCCGCGAGGTGGTCGCGGTGTCCACCGAGAACCTTGACCTGCTGCGCCGCTATTTCGGCCTGGCCCAAGGGCGCGGGCGGGTCATCCTCAACGGTCGCCCGGACATTTTCTTCCAGCCCCGCGACGCGGCCGAGCGGCGGCGGGTGCGGGCCGAACTCGGCATCCCCGACGACCACCTCCTGGTCCTGACCATAGGCCGCTACGAGACGGTGAAGGGCTACGACCTGTTCCTCGACGCCCTGGATTTGCTGCGCCGCCGCCCGCACTGGCAGCGCCTCGCGTTCGCCTGGGTGGGCAGCGGCACGATGGACGATGTGTTGCGCTGGATCGGCTGGATGCTGGGCCGGGGCCGGGTGCGGCTGCTGGGCGAGCGCGGCGATATTCCGGCCCTGCTGGACGCCGCCGACCTGCTGGCCCATCCCGCCCGGTTCGAGGGAATGCCCTTGGTGATCCTGGAAGCCATGGCGAAGGGCTTGCCCATCATCGCGTCCGGCGTCAGCGGCATTCCCGAAGCGCTGGCCGAAACCGGGCTGCTGCTGCCCGCCCCGGACGAAACGGCGGATTTTCCCCGGCAACTGGCCGAGGCGATTAACGCCCTGGCGGGCGATGCCGAACGGCGCCACGCGCTGGGTGCCGCCGCCCGCGAGCGGGCCTTCGCCCACTTCACCCAGGCCCGCATGATCGACGACTGGAACGCCTTGATCCGCCGGATGGCGGCGCTGTCTTGATGACGCCACGCTGGCCGCAACGCCTGCGGCAATCCGGGGCGCATATCCGCTGGGCCTTCGGCACCGCCCATGCCGTCGCGCCTTGGCTGTTCGCCGCCGCCGCCCTTAACGCCGTGATTCTGGCCGTGTTGCCCGCCGGGATCGCCCTCTCGGTGCGCGGGCTGGTCAACAGCGTCGGCGAGGCCAGCGCCGGGACGCCGCTGGAGGAAACCGCCGCCTACCTGTGGCTGCTGGTCGGCTTCGGGGCCACGCTGGGCGGGTCCGTCGGCCACGCCGTCAATGTCTACATCACCCGGCGCTTCGAGATCGAACTCCGCAACCGCCTACACCTGGACATCGCCCGCCATCACGCCGCCATGCCCTTGGAGCGGATGGAGGACAAAAGCTACCTCAACGCCTTGCGCCGGGCGCAGACCAGCCCCGAAATCCACGTCGCCCACCTCTATAGCTTCAGCCTGGAACTCGCCACCAAGGCGGTGCAAATGCTGAGCTTGATGGCGATCCTGTTCGCCATCGAACCGTGGCTGTTCTTCCTGCTGCTGCCGGTGGGCCTGCCTTTCCTGCTGTTCCGCTGGCGATTGGTGCGGCGGCAGTTCGAGGCGGTCAACCGGCGGGTCGAGAAGGAGCGGCGAATCAGCTATTACGGCGGACTCTTGACCGACGTGGAGCAGGCGGGCGAGATCAAGCTGCTCGAACTCGGCCCGGTGTTCATCGACCGCTACCGCTTGTTGATGGAAGAATTGCGCCGCCTGCAACTCGACTATCTGGGCTTCGAGTTCATCGGCAACCTGCTGTTCGCCTTGGCCTCGGTGACGGCCATCTATCTCGCCCTGGCCCATGCCCTCTCGGCCATCGTGGCGGGACAACTCACCATCGGCGACCTGGCGATTTTCGGCGGGGCCGCCAGCCAATTGCGCGCCCTGGTGGATCAAAGCGTCGGACTGATTGCAGGGCAACGCTGGCAATTGTTGAACGTCGAGAAGCTGCGGGAGTTTTTCCAGATTGATCCGGGCACGAATTCGGGCGGCGCGGCGCCCATGGCAACCCTCAAGGGCCGGATTGAACTGCGCGAGGTGGGCTTCCGCTATCCGGGGTCCGCTCACGACACGCTGCGGGGACTCTCGTTCACCATCGAACCGGGCGAGACCGTGGCCCTGGTCGGCGACAACGGCGCGGGCAAAAGCACCATCGCCAAGCTGGTCGCCGGTCTGTACGAGGTCCAGGCGGGGTCGATCCTGTTCGACGGCCAGGATGTGCGTACCCTGGACCGGCGGCAGTTGCGACGGCAGATTGCCTGCGTGTTCCAGCAATTCGGGCGCTACGAGGCCAGCGCCGCCGACACTCTGGCCTTCGGCGATTGGCCGCGTCTCGGCGGCGACCGGGCCGCGCTGGAAGACATCGCCCGCCGCGCCCAGGTCCATGACCTGATTAGCGACATGCCGGAAGGCTACGACACCCAGCTCGGGCGGCGGTTCGGCCATCACCAGCCCTCCGGCGGACAGTGGCAGCGACTCGCCATCGCCCGCTTGATTGGGCGCGACGCCCGCCTCCTGATCCTGGACGAGCCGACCGCCAATTTGGATGTCGGTGCCGAGGCCGAACTGTTCGAGCAATTCCGCGCCCTCGCCGCCGGGCGCACCACGCTGTTGATTTCGCATCGGTTCTCCACCGTCTCGATGGCCGACCGCATCTTGGTGATCGACGGGGGGCGCATCGTCGAGAACGGCTCGCACCGGGAATTGTTGGCGTTGAATGGCCGCTACGCCGCGCTGTTCGCCCTGGCCTTCCGGTTCCCCGAACACCCGGCGGAACAATCCGCCCCGCCCCCGTAATCACTTCCGACGCCACCGAGCCAGCCCATGTCAGCCCCTCTGCAACCCCTCGAATCCGACCTGCTCTTAGCCGCTTTCCTGCCCCATCCCGACGCGCCGCCCGCCTGGGAACGCTGGCGGGATAGCATCGACTGGGACCGGCACATCGACCCGGAAGCCTTCACGCTGCTGCCGACGGCCCACCGCAATCTGCGCGGCCTGGGCGTGGATGACAAGCTGTTCCCCCGCTTCAAGGGCATCGCCCGGCACGCCTGGCTGGTCAACCAGCGCCGCTTCGCCGAAGTGAAGGACAGCCTGGACGAATGCGCCCACCACGGGGTCGAGTTGCTGTGGCTGCCCCCGGTTTGGCGCTGGCTGGCCGACCCGGCGGCGGTGCTGGGCCACCGGCATGGCCTGCAATGGGCGGTGCGGCCCGAACAGTCGGCGGCGGCGATTCAATGCCTGCTGCGCGTCGGCTGGCGACCGTCTCAAGTCCGGCTGCCGGAAAATCAGATTCCAGGCTATGTGCTGGGTGCCAAGCATCTCGTGTTGAAGTCGCCCAAGGGGGAAGCGGCGATGCTGACCTGGGGCTTGGAATGGTGGTTCGGCCAGCGCACGCCGGAAGTCTGGCGCCGCGCCATTCCCTTGGTGTTCGGCAAACAGCCGACGCTGGGGCTGGACCGCACCGACGCGCTGGAATTCGCGCTGCGCCAAGCGTCCCCGGATAGCGCCCTGGGCGGGCTGGCCGATGTGTTGAGCATCGCCGCAGAACCCGCCGCCATCGACTGGCAGCGCTTGGATAATGATCTCCGCCGCCAGCCCTTGCCCGTGGAACGGGCGGCGGTCCTGCCGCTGTTGAAGCCATTCCTCGACGGCTGGGCGGTGCCGGTCGAAGCGGCCCATTGGTGCGGGGAGCGCCAGCCGGACCCCGCCCCGGTCGCCGCGCCCGCGCCGCCCCTGGCCCGCTGCCGGCAGGACTGGCGGCGCTATTGCCGGGCCTGGGGCGCTCAGTACCGCCCGGCCACCGCCTTGTTGCAGCTACCCGGCTATCTCATGGGCCGCTGGCGGCTGGCCGATCCCCGGCAACTGCTGACGGGTTTGGCGGGCTGGTTGGGTTTTAAACGTCGCGGACAAAATCAATGAATAAACCCCCCATATCCAAAACCATTTGTGTCCTGCCTTGGCTGCATCTGAATATTATCCCGAGCGGCAAGGTGATTCATTGCTGCATGACCTCCGATATGAGCCATGAACTTGGCGATCTCGCCGAACAGTCATTGGAGGAGATTTGGAATAGCGACAATATGCGGGCGATACGCCGACAAATGTTGGCGGGGGAAAAGCCCAAGGTTTGCTCCAGGTGTTATGAAAAGGAGGAATCCTCGGGCGTGAGTCACAGGCTGCATTTCAACCGGGATTTTTTGCCCAAGGTTTTTGAAATACCGCGAATAACCACTCAATCGGGCCATGTCGATAAGATTGATCTTAAGTATTGGGATTTCCGGTTCAGCAACCTATGCAATTTCCGGTGCCGGGTGTGTGGTCCCGAATCGTCCAGCGCCTGGGTGCCCGACGCCAAGAAGCTGGGTTGGCTGAATGACCAGGACGCCCGTAAACTCCTGCGGGTGGAATCCGTCGAAGCGGTGCCGAAGATTGATTTTGTGAAAAGGTATTTGCACCAAGTGGAGCGGATTTATTTCGCCGGAGGAGAACCTCTGCTGATGGATGAACACTGGCAGATATTGGACATACTTGACGCCCAGCAAAGATATGATGTTAAAATTACCTATAACACCAATTTAAGCACGCTAAGTTATAAGAACAAAAGTGTGCTTGAATGCTGGCCGAAGTGGGGCCGCAAAATATCGGTCTGCCCCAGCATAGATGAACTGGACGAGCGGGCGGAATTGATACGCAGCGGCACCGTCTGGAAAAATGTCGAAGCGAATCTTTTAGCAATTGGTGGTTTAGGGGTTCGCCTCCGACCGAATATTACCGTGAGCGCCCTTAATGTTTTTCGGCTGCCGGAGATTATCGACAGGTTACTCGAACTCGGCGTCATCAAGGAAGACCGGGAACACTTCATCAATTTTACGCTTAACGTCGTGGAGGAGCCGCAGTGGTGTCACGTCAGCATACTTCCACTCGAAACGCGCCGGACGGTAAAGGAACGACTGATAAGGTATATATCGGATTTCCAGGAAAAATATCGCGCCGATATAAGCGCACATTTCAAGCACCTGCTTTGGCATTTGGAAAGAGACTGGAATAAAGCGAACCTGGACGTTTTCAAAAATATTTCCCGGCAAATGGATGTCTTGCGTAACGAAAAAACCGCCGACATTATCCCTGAACTCAAGGCGTTTCTTGAATAACGCACAGGCGTCACCGTCGGCATTCCTGCCGTCATCAACCTTAAGGTAATCAACTATGCGAGTGGAATTGCGACGCTTAGCACAACGTTCCCGCCAAACGCTGGAGCTTGCCGCGAGGCGCTTGACAAGGCGGCTATCGGACATCATCCGTCCACCGCTTTTCGAGTATCCAAACGAAACACTTAATGACCGCTGGATTGTGGAGCGGGTTTTTCCGGGAAAACGGAACGGCTATTTCATCGAAGCGGGTGCCGCCGGTGGAATCGCCGCGAGCTGTACTTATATCCTCGAAAAGGAGTTCGGCTGGACAGGGATTTGCGTCGAGCCGAATACCTGGTTCTTTTCCCAACTTGAGGCGAACAGGCCGAATAGTCGATGCGAGAATGTTTGCTTGGCCAGGCAAAGCGGAAAAGTCAGGTATATCGAGGGCAACGAGGCAACGGTCAGCCCTTATCTGGGAGGCATCAAGGAAAATCTTGAGAATATCAAGCACGAGGGCCAAAAGGTTGTCGAGCGCGGCAGGGAGGTGGAAAAAGAGGCCATGACTTTAGAGGCGATGCTCGATAAACACCAAGCCCCGCCTATCATTGATTATGCCGCCTTCGATATGGAGGGCAGCGAGTTCGATGTATTGGAGGGGTTTCCATTCGACAAATATACCTTCCTGGCTATCACCTTGGAATGCGATTGGAAAATCTGGCATGACGTTACCAATTTGCTTACCGCTAATGGGTACCAAGAAGTCAGGAACCCCTACAATGTGGACAAGCCATGGGAGCGATATTGGTTGTTCAAGGGTCGCGTGCCGAAGTGATTCCCCGGCAATTAAATGGTATTGGTTTTTCAGCTATACTCGAAACAGCTACAAACCGAACTTTTTAATCCCCCTCACCCCAGCCCTCTCCCAGAAGGAGGGGGGGCAAGATGTTCAGTTTGTGGCTGAGCGCAGTATACTAACTACTTCAACAGAACCAAACCCATTTCCTGATCCATTTCCACGGCCCACAGGACTCTAGGGTGGTTAGCCACTTCCAGCCAGCCTTTATGGCATTGTGGATCGGTCGAGGCAAACCGTGGATCGTACCAATTAATATCATCAAATAACACTACCGCGCCGGGCGGCAATAAAGGCAAAAGGGTTTGAAAATCGTTGATGTAATCATTTCTGGAATGTCCGGCGTCATGGAACAAGAAATCCAGCGGATTAAGGGTTTGGGCCAAGCGGGGAAGCACTTGAGAAGTCCAGCCATACTCGCAACTCACCCGCCCCGGATAACGATTTTCAAGTAGTTCGGACGTTATCTGATGAGCCAGTTCCGAACCTTCCACCGTGATAAGCCGGGTATCCGGGCCATTCACGGCGAGGGCTTCCAGCATAAACAGCGCCGACATGCCATAGGCCGTGCCCAATTCGAGGCAATACCCGCAACGCATGAAGCGGATAATGGTGGCGAGAATACGGCCTTTGTGACCGAACGAGGAACTCATTGCGAAATGGGCGCTAATATCACCGGCCCAGCTACCGCTTTCCACGGGACGTGTATCGCCAAATAGCGAGTCCGCGACTTGGGCGAGTTTTTCGGCCACCGCCAATTCCAGAGGCGGCAGATCGGCTAAGGCACCGAGCAGCGCCGCGAAGTGGCGGACATAGTCATGATTATGATCTTCTCCTTTGCTTTTGACGGTGGTGATGGAAAGAGTTTTTATTTCCAGGCAGGTGCGAAGAAGCTCCACATAGGCCACGGGAAATCGAATCGCCGCCTCCGACTTTGCCAAGGCCCATGGCAACACAATATCCAGATTAGAATCATCACGAATCTTCGCTATTTTATAGCTCGGTTTTCGGCGACGGCTAAATAGTTGCAATAAATGGTTTGTCATATTGTTTTTGTGAATTTGGTAAATAGGTTTCAATTATTGGGTGAGTGAGCATCTTGGTACATGATCAACGCTTTGATATTGTCGGGCTTTTGGATATGCATCTCCGCCTCTATGCGGGCTAATTCCTCGTAATCCACAATAGACGCCATCGATCCTTCCTGCTCGGAAAGCCAGTCTTTGGGACGGACTAGGGTATGCGGGCGTTGAACTCCGGCGGTAGCCAAGCAGTTGCGACAGGCTTGCAAGGGGTTGGGCGCGGTGAGATAGGCGTAAAGCTCGTCCCGGAAATCCGGGGCATCGCGGAGTTTGATTCCATCACGGGTATGTTCCTGCTCGGGTAGGTGCAGCATCCTCGGTATGAAAATGCTTTGTGGACATTTATAAATATAGCCATTTTGAAGGTAATGACAACCCCAAACATGGGCGGCTTTACAGGCGCGATAGATGCGTTCCACTAAGGCGCTATCGGTGGTTCCGTTTATTGAAAATGATCTGCGGAATTCATTAAAATTATAGATTTCCAATATTACATTAGAGGCTTTAGCCTTGTCCTTATAGCGCTCAAGAAGTTCCTGGCTTATGTTGGCACCTGGATAAATTGATATTTCAAGTTCGTCGATTGATTCCCAGAATTCTTCCTTCATGCGTGGCAATAAAAGTCCGTTGGTTAATACCCTGATTCGGCCACTAATCCCACTGGCTCGCACGGCCTTTATTACTTCATCAATATTGGGATGCAAGAGCGGTTCACCGCCGGTTAGATAGACGAGTAAGGGTTTGTAAACCTTGGCAAGAACGGCAAAATCACGGTAGAGAATCTCTGGATCGGCAAAGCCTTTCTTGGCGAGCGGAGAAATATGGTTGCAGTCCCGGCAGGACAGGTTGCAGTGATTAACTATTTCCGTTTGGCAGGCATAATTTGGAATAATCTTGCCATCGACGATGCGCACGCCGGGATTGGGAACACCGCTGGGTACGGCTGGCGTTTCCACCGCTTGTTTCTGACGTTTAATGAATGGCAGGAAAAGTCTTTTCAACATGTTGAGCTTCCAGTCGGTTTAAGGGGAAGTAATGCAAGGCTTGTAGCCCTAAAGGCATCTGCCAATGACCAAACTCGGTTGCCAACCAAAATAATTCCGGACAGCCGATCTTCCGCCATTACCATATTAAATATAAGGTAATAACAAGCCATGCATTCAAGATAAGGTTTTTTAACACATGCTTCCCGGCAAAAGCTAGCGCTCCCTGGCCGACGCTTCAAAAAGCAGGTATTGGATATTATCCGCCCGCCGCTTTTCGAGTACCGCAATGAAACATTATGGCAAAGTTTTATACAACGAAGGCGCTTCGGATACGGTTGGCCCT
>NZ_JBTEKS010000182.1:0-8565 GCF_054333355.1 Methylomagnum sp.
GAACCTCGCCACGACGCTGCGCCGCTATGCCGATATTTACAATCACGCCATCCCCCAGCGGGCGCTGGGTCATGTCGCCCCCATTAACGCCCTCGCCGAATGGCGCGAGAGAAAGCCAGAATTATTCGTTTCGTCGGTAGATAATCTCACGGGTCTTGACACAAATGATCCAGCCTTGGTTGCGTCATACCGAGTTGGCGAGCGGCTTCAACGAGAGTCCATTGTCGGGCCTTTATATATTCTTGAAGGTCGATTATAAGTTTTTAGCGCAACTTCATATCTTCCGCCATTTCGGGGGAATCTTCCAAAGCATCCCATACGCTGGTGTAGGTTTCGCTCATTTCAATAGCGGATATTGTTATTTCGCCAAAGCCACCGGAATAAACGGACTCGCCGGATTTACTGCCAAGGTCTGTTTGGCCGGATGCAATACCAAATCCATCATTTCCATTGGCACCGCGCCGAATAATGCCTCATCGCCGAATACCAAAGCAGATAAATCGCAATACCTACCAGAAAAATGTACTCGTAACGGCCCAACCATCGGCACATTTTTACGCGAACCATCCACCAATATGACTTCCCGCCGACTCACCTCTTCCAAGTCATACCCCAATTGAATGGCGACATGCTCGGGAATAATCATGAATACCGCACCGGAATCTGCCAGGGCTTTGATTGCCATGCGGCGGTTGGATAAAAGGTTTTCGACTTCAATATCAGCGTAAGCAAGTCCCATGATTTTCTCCGGGAAGCTGAAGCCTGATCGGGAAGCAGAGCTTCCAAGCTATGGGTTCCCAAGCCGGAGCTTGGGAACCAGTATCAAGGCGGGCTTTAGATGATCACCCCGCCAACGGCTTATACCGAATCCGATGCGGATTATCCGCCTCCGCCCCCAAGCGGCGATGCCGGTCAGCCTCATAATCAGCGTAATTACCCTCGAACCACACCACCTTGCTATCGCCCTCAAAGGCCAGCATGTGCGTCGCGATACGATCCAAGAACCAGCGGTCATGCGAGATGACCACCGCGCAGCCGGGGAAGTCCAACAGCGCTTCTTCCAAGGCGCGGAGGGTTTCCACGTCCAGGTCGTTGGTCGGTTCGTCGAGGAGCAGCACGTTGCCGCCACTCTTCAACAGCTTGGCGAGGTGGACGCGGTTGCGCTCACCGCCGGACAAATCGCCAATGCGCTTCTGCTGGTCCGAGCCCTTGAAGTTGAACCGGCCACAATAGGCGCGGGACGGCGTCTGATAGGTGCCCACCGTCACCATGTCCAGCCCGTCGGAGATTTCCTCCCACACGGTCTTGTTATCGTCCAAATGGTCGCGGGTTTGATCGACATGCGAAATTTTCACCGTCTCGCCATGGCGGATGGTGCCGCCGTCCGACTGCTCGGTCCCGGCGATCATGCGGAACAGCGTGGTTTTACCCGCGCCGTTCGGGCCGATGATGCCGACGATGCCGCCCGGCGGCAGCCGGAAACTCAGGTCGTCGACCAACAAACGGTCGCCAAAGCCCTTCCGCAAACCTTCCACTTCCACCACCACATTGCCCAGCTTCGGACCCGGCGGAATGTAGATTTCCTTGGTTTCGTTGCGCTTCAAGGTCTCCTGGCTGGATAGCTCCTCGAAGCGGGCCAGACGGGCCTTGCTCTTGGCGTGGCGGCCCTTCGGGTTGGCGCGGACCCATTCCAACTCGGCCTTCATGGCTTTCTGGCGGGCGGATTCCTGCTTTTCTTCCACTTGCAGGCGCTGCTCCTTCTGGTCTAGCCAGGAAGAATAATTGCCTTCCCAGGGAATACCGTGACCGCGGTCAAGTTCCAGAATCCAGCCCGCCACGTTGTCAAGGAAATAGCGGTCGTGGGTGACGGCGATGACGGTGCCGGGGAAGTCGTGGAGGAAGCGTTCCAGCCAGGCGACGGACTCGGCGTCGAGGTGGTTGGTCGGCTCGTCCAGCAGCAGCATGTCGGGGCTGGACAGCAGCAAGCGGCACAGCGCCACCCGGCGCTTTTCGCCGCCGGACAGCTTGGCGATGTCGGCGTCCCAATCGGGCAGGCGCAGGGCGTCGGCGGCGATTTCCAAGGTCCGCTCCAAGTTGTGGCCGTCGCTGGCCTGGAGGATGCCTTCTAGCTTGGCTTGTTCAGCGGCCAGGGCGTCGAAGTCGGCGTCCGGCTCGGCGTAGGCGGCGTAGACCTCGTCCAGCCGGGCCAGCGCGTCCTTGACGTGCTGCAAGGCTTCCTCGACGTTGCCGCGCACGGTCTTGTTGGGATCGAGTTGCGGTTCCTGGGACAAATAACCGATGTTGATGCCGGCCTGCGGGCGGGCCTCACCAAGGAATTCCTGATCCACCCCCGCCATGATGCGCAGCAGGGTGGATTTGCCGGAGCCGTTCAGGCCCAGCACGCCGATCTTGGCGCCGGGGAAAAAGGACAGGGAAATATCGCGCAGAATCTCGCGCTTGGGGGGCACGACTTTGCCCACCCGGTTCATGGTATAGACGTATTGAGCCATGGTTTGGATTGTTCCGGTTGACGGAATGGTTGGGGGGAAACCCTTTGATTTTGCAAGGGCAACAGCAAAGGGCGGGTGTGTGGAAACTTCTATTATTTCATGGTTCGGCGGTGCCGCCATAAGTTAGAGTGCTTTGGCAACACAAAGGCCGACCCGGTTTTCAAAACCGAGTCGGCCTACGCGAATGCCATGAATTCAAATAAGACGGGCGCACCGGCCCGCTCAATAGGCCGATCCGTCCTTGTGGAAAAACTGATAAGCCCCCCGCCCTGCCCTGGCCTCCAAGTCCGCGTCTGGATAATGGGCTTGATCGCCCGGCAGCCGGTCGCCCACTTCCAGATAGACGGCGACCGCCGAACCCCGGTTCATCAAGCAATGGCCGTCCGCCTTCCCCGCCGGGAAGCCCGCGCACAGGCCGGGACCGAGGCATTGCTCGCCCCGTTCCGTGACCAGGGTCACTTCGCCCTCCAACACACAAATGAACTCATCCTGGCGAGTGTGCCAATGGCGCAGGGCGGACACGGCGCCCGGTTCCAGCCGGACCAGATTGACGCCGAAGGTTTGCAGGCCCAGCGCGTCGCCTAGGGCTTGTTTGCTGCGTCCCACGGTCACGGCGCGAAACTCTTCCGCCGGGTAGGTGGAGCCGGTTCGGCTGGGGACCGTGGCGGGGTCGAGGGCGGGCAATGTCGGGGGATTGTTGGTTTTCATAGGGCGGGTTTTAAACGCTTAGTGTTTGGAATCAGTCATGGGTCTTGGAGCGCCGGACTGGCCTTGTCCGTCTTTAGGACTATTTTAACCGCCGTCCATCGGCGAATTTCCTATCACTCACGGGCAATTAAGCGCATGATACAAGGGGGTGAATCCTCACCCACGAATCAGGAAGAGACCATGAATACGCAGATGAAAGGCAATAGCCCGAGAAAGGAAAGCAAGGGCAAGCCCAAACGCAAACCCGCCAAAAGCTGATTTCGTAGGCTATTGGCGCATTTTAGGCGGGCACCAGACGTCCCGGCCTTATCCCAAAACTGAGGGTGACAGCCATTATTGAAATACCAGAATTACCCCCGTGGTGGGGCTATAGCAAAGCCCATGGCTGGGTGGTTATTGATCGGACCCTAACGCCGAATAAATCGGGTTTGAGTCAGGATATCCTTTACTTCCGCTGCCGAGATTCCACGATATTTCTCGATAGCCGAAGCCGCTGGCGTGCCCCGCTTTATATCTACGCGACGACGTATCTCGCGTCTCTGGCGTCGCCCGAGTCCGAGCAAATGGCTCAAGAATTTGAAGCCCTCAAATCGCGCTGGGCTGAATTTCAGGCCGAGATATGGCATCAGTTCGAGGCGAGCGAAGCCCTGCGGAAGGAGCAGGCACTGGCCCGCATCCAGCAATTGGAAGAAGCCAAAAAGCCCGCCAAAGCCAAACGCAAACCCAAAAAAGCCGATGTAGGACAGGCCAGCGAGTCTTCCGAGCAAGGCGCGTAACGGGTAGCCCGGATGAAGCGCAGCGGAATCCGGGCCACCAACTTCACCCCTCCCGCATCAATTGCAGCAACTCATCCGCCCCGACCTTGCCGCTGATGTCGCCGTCTTCCAGCAGGCTGTCGGCCAGTTCCCGCTTCTGCCGGTGTAAAGCGACGATCTTTTGCTCGATGGTGCCGCCCGCCACCAGCCGATACACCGTGACGGGCCGGGTCTGGCCGATGCGGTGGGCGCGGTCGGAGGCTTGATCCTCCACCGCCGGATTCCACCACGGATCGAGGTGGATGACGTAATCCGCCGCCGTGAGATTCAGCCCCGTGCCGCCCGCCTTCAAGCTAATCAAGAACACATCGCCCTGCCCTGCTTGGAAACCTTCCACCCGCTTCTTGCGCTCCGGCGCCGGGGTCGAGCCATCCAGGTATTGATAGGCGACGCCCTTCTCGTCCAGATAGGCCCGCACCAGCAATAAATGATCCACGAACTGGCTGAACACCAGCGACTTGTGGCGGTTTTCCAGCAATTCCTCCAACACCTCGCCGAACAAGGCCAGCTTGCTGCTGGAAAGCCCAAGCTCCGGCGCAATCAGGTTCGGGTTGCAGCAGGCCCGGCGCAGCTTGGTGATGGCCGCCAGCACCTTGAAGCGCTGGTCTTCGATAGGACCGCCGGTTTCGTTCAACTCGTCCAGGAGCTTCCGGCGCAAGGCTTCGTAGAAGGCCGCTTCCTTCTCGCTCAGTTCCACCTGTAGCTCGATGTCGGTGCGGGCGGGAAGTTCTTCCAGCACTTGGGTCTTGGTGCGGCGCAGGATGAATGGCTGAATCAGGCGCTTCAAGCGGCGGCGGGCCTCGCGGTCCTGGTCGCGCTCGATGGGACCGGCGAAGCGGCGGTTGAAGCTTTCCAGCGAACCCAGCAGCCCCGGATTGATGAAGCGGAACAGGTTCCACAACTCGCCGAGATGATTCTCGACTGGCGTGCCGGTGGTGATGAGCTTGAAATCGCCCTGCAAGTTCATGGCCTGTTGGGAGCGGCGGGTGGCGGCGTTCTTGATGGCTTGGGCCTCGTCCAGCACGATGGTCCGCCAGCGCACCGTAGCCAGCAATTCGCCGACGGATTCCTGTTGCAAAAGCCCATAGCTGCACACCAGCACATCCATGGCGCCCAAGCCTTCCACCAAGGCTTGCCGGTCGTTGGTGGCGCCCAGCGTCCTGAGCTTGAGCGTCGGCGCGAAGCGGCCCGCTTCGTTGAGCCAGTTGAAGCCCACCGAAGTCGGGGCCAGCACCAGGCTGGGTCCGTCGGCGGCGCGGCTCAGGATCAAGGCGAGTGCTTGGACGGTTTTGCCTAGACCCATGTCGTCGGCCAAACACGCGCCCACGCCCCACGCCGCCAGCCGCGACAGCCAGACGTAGCCATCCCGCTGATAATCGCGCAATTCCGCTTGCAGGGTGGACGGCAATTCCGCCCGCACCTCACCGGCTTGCTTGAGGCGCTCCAACTGCTCGCGCCACGCCGCGTCGGCCTTGAAATCGCCCACGTCCCCGGCCATGTCGTCCAGGACAGACGCGGCCAGCGGATGCAGCCGTTGCCCGCCGCCGTGGCTTTCCGTGTAGGCCCGCAAGTCTTCCAGCCGCTTGCGGAAGGATTCGGTGAGGGCCAGGAAGCGGTCGCCGTCCAGCCGCACGAACCGGCCCTTCTGGTCGCCGATCAATTCCAGCAGCCGTTGCAGGCTCAGCACCTCGCCGTCATCCAGCTTGAGTTCGCCGCTGACGCTGAACCAGTCGCGCTGGCGCTTGACGGCCAGGCTCATTTGATTGAGTCCCGCCTGCCCCAGCACCTTGAGCTTCTCGCCCTGCGGCCATTCGACCACCGCTTGCTCGCCCACCTGCCCCAGTTCCAGCAGTAATTCCAGGCTGCTTTCCGGGTCTTCCAAATGCCATTGATAGCCGTCCACCTTGCTGACATGAGGCGGGAAGCCGGGACACGCGGCCATCACATCGGCGGCGAGTTGGCGCTCCAGCTTCAAATTGCGCTCGGTTTGCAGCCGCTTACCGTTGATCTCCGCAATCAACCCGGCCCCGCCCGAACCCGGCGGGTAATAGGAACCCTGCTCGCCGAAGGGCCGCACCAACACCGCCACCCGCAACCCCTCGCCTTCCGGGGCCAGTTGCACGCGGGGACGCGGGTCGGCGGGCACGCTCTCCGCGCCGGAGGCTTCGGCGGTGCCGATGTCGGAATGGATTGCCACCAGGGACGACACCGCGCCCAGCCCGGTCAGGATGCGCTCCTGGGCGGTGGCCGGGGCTTCGAAGCCGTCGCCGACGATGGTGGCGAGGCGCTGATGCTCAGGCTTGAACTCGGTCAGCTTGAGGCGGTTCAGCCCGTCCTTGGTGATGGGGAGGCGCTGGTCGGTGAGCTTTTTCTTCGGCCACAGCTCGATGCGAATCTGGCCGTTGCGCTGCTTGCGGACCCGCAATTCCGGCGGCGTCGCCACCAGTTCCAGGCTGGCGCCGTTGTGGCCCCAATACACCGCCGGATGCCCGGCCAGCGCCAGCCAGCCCTTTTCGGTCAGGTTGTAGGCGTAGCCATAGGAATACTCCATCGCGATGTGGCCTATGACGCGGCGGTCGTGCGAGGACAAGTAGGCAAAATCTTCGGGGCTTGCTCCCAGCTTTTTGAGCGCCACCACCCGCCCCTTGCTCCACACGCCCTGGGCGGACAATTTTTGTTCTCTCGCCTCGACGCTGTAATGCCCTTGGCTTTCAAAAACCAGCCAAGCCAGCCGCGTTTCGGCTTGGCTCACGGGCTTGGCGGACGTTTCGGCGGGCGGCGCTGTGACGGTGTTGCGGATGGCGTTGAGCGCCCGCTCCCACGGCGCTTCGTGGCGGAACCGATCCGCCAGCAGGCGGAGGCCGGGACGGTCGCGGAACTCGGCGGCGGCTTCGGCCAACGCGCCTTGGCTGGGGTCCAGCCGGGCCAGCAGGACGCCGAGTTCGGCGGCGGGCCATGCCAAGCCGTGCTGTTCCGCCCGCTCCCGGAAAGCCAATACCACGGGCAGGTATTCCGAAATATCCGGCTGCTCGTCGTAGCGGGCCAGGATCAACAGCCCAAACCAAGCCAGCCAGGGCGTGGCATGGCTGCCGGTGAGGTTCTGTTTCAACTTCTCGCGGAAGCCCTTCAGGCTGTCGGCGTTGCCGCTTTCCAAGCTGAAGCCGTAGCGCATCAGGCTGAGGATCGCCCATTGGGGGTGGTTCGTATCCACGTTGTCCAGCAGGGTATTGGCGTTCTCGAAGTCCTTGCCTTGGTTGCGGATCATCAAGGCCACAACGTAGAACGCGCCCGCAATGCCGGGCAGAAAACCGCGCCGCTGGCCGGTTTCCCGGCGGTGCAGCCGCACCGCCTCGCCAAAATGTTTGATGGCCGCGTCTTCATCGCCTTGCAGGAGCCGCAGCAAGCCACCGAGGACGGCGATTTCCACGGGCTGGGCGGCGCTGGCGGCCAAGTGAGTCATCGCGCCCGCCGCATCGCCCCGCAATAACGCGGCGAAGGCTAGGCCGGGCTGGCAGGCGGGGTTGTCCCGACCGAGGTCCGCCAGGGTGTGATAGGTGGCTTCGTCCATGCGCCATTCCAGCGCCAGCAGGTTGGGCAGTAACGGCAGGGTCACTTTTTGAACGCTGGGCGGCAGGGCTTGGAACCAATTCGGATCGAAGGGATTGGCGCAGACCCGGGCGTAGATGGGGGCGGGATTCGACCAGCGGTCAGCCAAGCCCCCCCAATATAAGTAACGGTTTTGCCTGAGGCTCTCGAAGGCGCGGGTGATGAGGGCTGGGTCGTCTTCGTACAGGCCAAAGCGCACTTCCCGGATGAGTTGGTCCTCGCTCGCGAAGCGGATTTCTTCCTGGCGGGGTGGCTGGAAGCGTTCCAGGGGCCAGGCTTTCCGGGCCAGTTCGGCGTAACGCCCGAAGGCGCTTTGGGTCACTAAATGGCGGGCCACCAGTTCGATGATGGCGGGATGACATTTGATGCCGCTGTTGCTGAGGGAAATGCCCACCATTTTTTCTCTGACGATCAGGCCGCGCTTTTCGATGGTGCTGATTTCCAGCTTTTGCTTGGGCGAGATATTCAGGCCGGTCTTGAGTTGGGATTGGTTCAGCGCTCCCCAATTGGCGGCCAGCAGGTTGATGATGTCTTGGTTTTGTTTGTCGAGCGCCATATAAGCGGCCATGAGTTCTTGGCGCTGGCTGGTGGGGGTATCGGACATGGGGAATCGGTGTTTCTGGGTTGCTTGGATGGTTAGACGTTGGAAACGGCCTGCGGTGATGGCAGGCCGCGATTTAGGCGGGCATTTTACGGGTTGCGCTGGGGTGAGGTAAGGGCTGGGTGGGACAGTGGGGTGGGCGGGGATGGCTGGGGGGGAACAAGCAGAAACGAACGGCCTTCAGGTTAAGTGGACCCCCGGTCAAGACAAATCCGATTCAAATTTAAGAGGGTAGCGGTTCACTTGCCGCAGAACGGCGCGGCCCCGATTCGATCACGGCAATAGCCCGGGCAGGCGCGTCTTCGCCGTTGAATTTATCCACGAT
>NZ_JBTEKS010000183.1:0-8554 GCF_054333355.1 Methylomagnum sp.
CCCAGGTCGTCAGGGCGAGTTTTCCGCCCGGCCTCACCCGCCGCCAGAACTCCCTGACCGCGCCCGGCATGTCCGGCACGAAGAAGATGCCGAACGCGCACACCACCGCGTCGAAGGCCGAATCCGGGAATCCCAGCGACATC
The DNA here is from genome assembly GCF_054333355.1 of Methylomagnum sp. Classification (NCBI taxonomy): domain Bacteria; kingdom Pseudomonadati; phylum Pseudomonadota; class Gammaproteobacteria; order Methylococcales; family Methylococcaceae; genus Methylomagnum; species Methylomagnum sp. The sequence goes on from NZ_JBTEKS010000183.1 coordinate 144, forward strand.
ATATCCCCCGCCTGGAATTCGACCTGCGCCAGGCCGCGCCGCCGAGCCTTGGCCCGCGCCAGTTCCAGGAGGTTGTCGGCCAGATCGACCCCGATTACCCGCCCCTCCGCCCCAACGGCTTCCGCCGCTGGAAGCGCCGAGGTGCCGCTGCCGCAGCAGACATCGAGCACGGTTTGGCCCGGTCGCAGGTTCAGCCTGTCGATGGTCGCTTGCCCGAAGCGATCCCAAAACGTGTTGGCGGGATGGTCGAAAAGATCGGCGGCGGCGTTGTACGCGGCGGCGGCGCGGGCCTTGGCGGCTTCCAGATCGTGCATGATGGTTCCTTCGCTTGGAGTAACGAGTGTCGATCAGGCCAACCCTACCGCTTTGGCCCGCCAGCGGCGAGGAGATTGGGCGGCGGGCCGATGGGTTCGAAGTTCCTCAGCAGCGGCACGTCGTCCTTGGCGACCCAGCGGATAGCCAGGTTGTAGCTGCCCTGCGGTCCCCAGCCCCCGGTGAATTTCTCCCCATTGGGCGTGAAGGTCCAGCACATGTCCTCCCCGGCAGTGTTGATGGTGTCGCCCAGGTTCAGCGGCTCCTGCCATTCGCCCTTGGGATTCTGGTGGGCGATCCACTCGTCGTGCCCGCCCCGTGACCTCATGTCGGGCCGGTTGCTGGTGACGATCATGCTCTTGCCGTCCTTAGCCAACCCGGTCCAGTGCAGGTGATCCCGGTAGGGTGAATTGATCCGGGGGCCGAGGCTTACGGGCTTTTGCCAGACGCCGTCCTTCTTCTCCACCTTCCAGATGTCGCTGTCCTGGGTGAGGCCGGGCTGTTGGTAGTTGAAGTAGATCAGGCTGTCGGAGGCGATGATGGGGCAATGCTCCTCGCCGGTCGGCGTGTTGAGGTGCGGCAGTTCGGGCACCTCGTTCCAGCTCCTGGCGGGTTGCCAGACGCCGTTGCTTTTCTGGGTGACGTACAGGTCGCCGGTCGAGAGGTTGCCCGCCGCGTAGCGGGTGAAGTAGATGAGGTTGCCGTCGTCGGAGAAGCTTGCCTCCAGTTCCCAGGCGGGGGTGTTGATGTTCGGTCCCACGGTGGGGTCGATGCCCTGCCCCAGAGGGACGGGTGCCTGCCAGACGCCGTCCACGTTGCGGGCCATCCAGACATCGAAGTTGTAGGGCGTCCCCGACTCGACGCTGCCGGGCCGGGTCGAGGTGAACAGGGCGGTTTTGCCGTCGGCGCTATAGGTGATCTCGAAGTTCGAGCCGGGCGAATCGAGTCCCCCGCCCATGGGGTGCGAAGTGGGAGGAGCGTCCGCCCCATCCCCGCCGGGCGTGGACATGCCGGGCATCGCGTTGGCGATGCCTGTTGCCACGAGCAGTGCCAGCCCCAGGGGGCCAAAGTTTGATGTGTTTGATTTTTCTTTCATGCATAGACCTTCTTCAAATGATACGTGTAGCGCGGATAAACGCGGCGCATCCGCCTTGCTGCTGTGGGAGTGGGCTTTAGCCCACGATTGACGATGAGGCTTCTCGTGGGCTGAAGCCCACTCCCACGGCCTTTCGTATGGCTTTCTTTTAAACCTTCACTTCCAGCACTAGATTGGTGGGCGTCACCGCCGCCCGCCAAACTTGGCTGAAACCCGCCGCGTTCAGCACCTCGGTCAGCCGTTTTTGACTGGCCTGGGCGCCCAAGCCAAGGCCGACCTCCTGGGATTTGGAGGCGGGCACGCACACCATGGTCGAGAACGAGTAATAAATCTGGCCCAAGGGATGAAGGTTTTCTTCCAGGCTATCCCCGGCGAAAGGCTCGACCAGCATTAATGTGCCGTCACTCGCCAAGCTGCTGGCGATGTGCCGGGCCGCGCCGATGGGATCACCCATGTCGTGCAGGGCATCGAAGACCGTGACCAGATCGTAGTTCTTGCCCGGATACTCTTTCGCCGTCACCACTTCGAAGATGGTGTTGGCGGCGACGTCCGCCGCCCGCGCCCGTTCCCGCGCATGTTCAATGGACGGGGCATGGAAATCGAAGCCGTGGAAGGTCGAGTTGGGGAAGGCTTGCGCCATGAGGATGGTCGAGGAGCCGTGTCCGCAGCCCACATCGGCGACCCTGGCCCCGGCTTCGAGCTTTTCCCGGACGCCATTGAGCGCGGGCATCCAGGCGTTAATCAGGTTCATGGCGTACATGGGCCGGAAGAAGCGCTCCGTGCCGCAGAAGAGGCACTGGCTATGGTCGCTCCACGGCAAACCCTGGCCGCTGCGGAACACATCGACCACTTTGGACTCGTCGAAATACACCGACATGACCGCCTGGAAGAAGCCTTGCATACAGGCCGGATGGCCCTCGGCGGCGAACACCACGGCCTGCTCGGGTGTCATCGAAAACCGGCCCGAGGCGGGATCGTAATTCACGTATCCGGCAGCCGCATTGGCTGACAGCCATTCCCGCAAATAACGCTCGTTTAATGCCGGTGCTATCAGCCAATTCCTGGCTGGTGGCCGGGCTGATTTCAGCCAAGGCGCTGTAAAGGTCCAGCTTGTCCCCCATGTAGGCCATCAATAATCCCAAGGCGCCGGCCACATCGCCGATGACTTTGCCCTGCAACTTGTCCAGTGTGGTTTGATTGATTTCGTTCAAGCGTAAGGCCATGTCTCCTCCGGTATTGTCTGGCTCCTGACTCGGGAACCGGATTTAAACAAAATAAGCCGCCGCTTGGCATTCTCGTTTTGGCTTCTCGAGTAGGTGTGGGCCGGGTTCGGGAAGTCCAAACTAAAGTTCGGACTCCTGGGTCAGGCTCCGGGTTATCAAACAGGTTCTTGCGCTCGCCGCATGAGGCCGCCTCGGTTTTGAAAACCGAGTCGGCCTTGGCGGCTCAAAACCCTTCGCAATAGGGCCGCAGGTCGATTTCCTGGGTCCAGGCCGATCTGGGTTGGCTGTGCAGCGCCCAATAGGTGGCGGCGATGGCGTCCGGGTCCAGTAGCCCATCCTCGCCCTTGGACGCCACGAATTCCGGGAATTGTCGGCGGGCGCGGTCGCCGTCGATGACGCCATCAATGACCGCGTGGACGACGTGCACGCCCTGGGGTCCGAACTCCCGCGCCATGCCCTGGGCCAGCGCCCGGAGTCCCGTCTTGGCGGCGGAAAACGCGGTGAACGGCGGGCGGGCGCGGAGGGACGCCGTGGCCCCGGTGAAGATCAAGGTGCCCCGTTGCCTCGGGAGGAATGCTCGCACGGCCTCCCGGCCCACCAAGAATCCGCCCAGACAATTCTTCCGCCACAAGTCCTCGAACAATTCGGCGCTGGTCTCCAGCAGCGGCGCACGGGCGTTGCGGTCCACGTTGTAGGCCACCAGTTCCGGGGCGGATTCGGCGGCGACGGCTTCAAACAACCGGACCACCTCCGCTTCCACCGTGGCGTCGGCCACCCAGGGGATGGCCCTGCCGTTGTGGGCGGCGATCTCGGCGGCGACCCGTTCCAGCTTGGCTAAGGTTCTTCCCACCAAGTACACGCACAAGCCTTCCTGGGCGAAGCGCCGGGCCAGGGCGGCACCCAAGCCTTGGCTGGGTCCGACGCCGAGGACGATGGCGGATGGGTTGACGGGATTGTTCATGATGTGAGGGAAATCACCAGGGAACGGATGGCGTCGTCGCTGGCCCGGCCCCCGGCGTTGCGGGTGACGTGGGCGTCGCCTTCGGAAAGCCCGGCGTACTTGGCGGGATCGAGCCGGGCGTCCATGCAGGTCAGGATGGCGAAGCCCCGGGCCGGTGACAGGGCCAGATCGCCCTTGTCGAAGGTGGACACATAGCCCTCGTTGGCTTTCAGCACCCCGGTCAGAATCTTGCTCATGGCGTTTTCTCCTCGAATGTTGTTTTTAGGTTGGTTTTCACTAACCGGATTCACAGCCAATGGGCCAATCCGAAGCCCACCAGCCCGATCCCTGTCAATTGGCGTACCGGGTCCGCCGAACCCGGCAGATACCGTTCCGCGACGATGGCCAGGGTGATGCCGCCCATCCATGGCAGGTTCATCACCCCGACCGCGAACATCACCAGCATCTCCGCCCAGCAGCAGCCGAGGCAATAGCGCCCGTGATGCAAGCCCAGCCGCAACCCGCCCCAGCCGCCGGGACGCCCATGGCTCAGCAGAAAGCCCAGGGGCGTCCGGCAATGACTGAGGCAGGCGGCTTTCCAGGGCGTGAACTGATAAACCCCGGCCAGGACCAGGATCGTTCCCGAGACCGCCCCATTGCCCGCGTCCATCATGGGCGTGAGCCAGCGCAGGCCATGGAACAGCCATTGCAGCCCGGTGGCGGCGACGCTAAAGCTGACCCAGACCAGGAAATACCCCAGCAGGAAGGTCGGCAAGTTCATCTTCCCCGCCGCTGGCCCGCTCCGGCCCAGGCGGTGCACCAACAGCGCCATGGGCGTCGCCACCGGCAGCATCATCGCCAGCATCATGATGGCCCACATGCTCAAGGCCAGCCCGAAATCCAGCGCGGACCAATGCCAAGTGCCGGTGGGCGGCATCCACATCCCGTCCATGGGCGAGCTGGACATGGAGACCTGCTGCGCGTAGAGCGCCCACCACGCGGCGACCGTGGCGGAACTCAGTCCCGCCGCGATCAAGGGGCCGGAGAACGCGCTGGCGGAACGCCGGATCGCAGCCGCCATGCTCAGGGGTGGTACTCGAAGGGCGAGAAAAAGGCGTTGCGGCCGGAGAATTCCCAGTCGAAGCCATAATCCCGGTAGCGGTAGGTTTCCGAACTCGCGACCACGGACGGGTGGGAAGGCGCCACGCACAGCCGTGGGTTGCTGATGGTGGCTTCGCCCCCGGCGATGCCCTCGATGGCGCGGACCTGCATTTCACCCACATCGGCCAGGGTGAGTTTCCGTTCCTGGCCGAGTATTTCGTAGGTCATGGGCACCTTCTTCACGCCCAGCACCTCGGTGACGAGGCTCGCCAGCACCGCCGGATGCCCGCCCGCCTGTCCCGCGAAGATGCGGACCAGCGCGTCGGTTTGCGCCTCATCGGCCCGCTCGTCCACATACAGCGCGGCCTGCCAATGGCCATCCTTCATGTTACCCGGCGCGAAGCAGGCCAGCGCCACGTTGAGGCCGTCCAGGACGACGCCGTCCGAACGCCCCCGTTCCACATGCCAGGCCACCAGCAGCTTGCACTCGCCCTCGCTGGGCGGCTTGAACCAGATGCAGGGACAGGCGGTTTCGCAGTTGCAGGCCTCGAAGTAATCGCCTTCCAGATGCCAGGGAAATGGGGCGTTCATCAGGGTTCTCCGGTAGGTTTCAGTGGGCTAGTAGTAGCCAGTCAGGTTGAATTTACCGGATGTAGGTCGGGCTTCAGCCCGACGGGTCGGGTTAAAACCCGACCTACAAAAGCCGCGTTTCATGTTGACTGCGCCTAGCCACTAGGGGGGTACGCCTCAAGCGCGGCTGAAGATCAGGCCGAAATTGTTGGCCGGCATGTTGACCTTCTCGCTCAGTGTCAAAGCGTGATCGTGGGCCGCCTTTTCGAGATCGGCGATGTCCTTCAAGCCCCATTCGGCGACGCCGGCGGAATGGATCATCTGATCGAACTCCTGGTTGGATTCGGTGGTGTACCCGCCGTGGTCCTTGAACGGGCCGTAGATGAACAGGAAGCCGTCCTTGTGCAGCAGTTGGGCCGCGCACTTCATCATGCCGTCGGCGACGGAGATGGGCGCCACCTGGAAGATGTTGATGACGAAGATCACATCGAACAGTTGGTCGCCGGGACGGGGCCAGGTTTCCTCGCGGGTCAGGTCGAGGATGACGGGATTCGCCACGTTCTTCACCTCGTTCTCCCAGGTGACCCGCGCGATGTTCTCCAGGGCATGTTCGTTGAGGTCGGAGGGATGGAAGGTCAGATTCGGGAAGTGGGGCGCGAAGTAGTTGATGTGCATGCCGCTGCCGCTGGCGAGTTCCAGGGCATGGCCGGGCGCGGTCGGGAACTTCTGCTTGAACACGTCCAGCAGCGGGTCGCGGTTGCGCTTGCCCGCCCAGGCGACGTAGGGGCTGAGGGGATGGGGATCGAGATGGGGGCGTTCCAGGGTCATGGGTTTCTCCTCTGGGATGATGGTTTTTCTGTGGTTCGCAAAGTCCGACATCGGACGGGCCGATCATTGCAGCCAGTGTGCCAAGCCGGGCCGGTTGGTTTTGGCTCGATATAACAAGGACTTACGGACAGCGCCCCGGTCAGTTTTTGAAATTACGCTTCACTGAGAGAAAATAGGTTTCAAAAATAGGGGTGTTCCACCCGTTCACGGCCACGAGGCTGTTCATCCTTCGATTCCGTTTTCACGCCATTAATTCGCCATGAGTCACACCCCCTTTTCTCACCTCACCCCCATCGGCTTTCTGCAAACCTTCGTGCTCGAACTCATGGATGTCTGCGAGGCGGCGGGGCTCAGCCAGACGGAACAGCTCATCGAGCGCATCGCCCGCAGCGCCGGACGCTTCTTCGAGGAAGCCTTCCGGGCGGAGTACGGCATCGACGGCACCCTGGACCGGGAGGGCTACGCGGATCTCATCATTGGCCTCAAAAACAAGATCGGCGGTCATTTTTCCCTGGTGTCCAGCGACGCGGACTGCATCCGGGTGGTCAGCGGCCGGTGCCCTTTCGGCGAGGGGGTGCGGAATTCCCCCGAACTGTGCCGGATGACTTCCAGCGTGTTCGGCGGCATCGCGGCCCGCAATTTCGGCTATGCCCGGGTGGTGTTGGAGCAGCGCATCGCCCTCGGTCACGCGGGCTGCGCCGTGGCGATCTACCTGAACCGCGCCGCCGCCGGGGATAGCGAGGGCATCGACTACCGCAACCCCGGCGACGCCCCGCCCGAGCAGCGCTCCATCGCGGTGTTGCAAAGCCGCATCGAGGAACGGATGCATTACCTGTGGTGCCAGATGGACGCCCGCCGCTCCGCCCTGCCGGAGTCCGAACGCCCCGCCATCGTGGCGGAATCCCCGGCCATGCAGAACGTGCTGCGGGCCATCGAAGCCGTGGCGCCGACCCCGGCCACGGTGCTGATCCGGGGCGAAACCGGGGTCGGCAAGGAACTGGCGGCGCGGGCCATCCATGCCCTGAGCGAGCGCTGCGACAAGCCGTTCATCGCGGTGAATTGCGGGGCCATTCCCGAGGGCTTGGTGGAAAGCGCGTTGTTCGGCCACGAGAAAGGCGCCTTCACCGGGGCGGTGGAAATCCATCGGGGTTATTTCGAGCGGGCCGACGGCGGCACCCTGTTCCTGGACGAAGTGGACGCCCTGACCCCGGCGGTGCAGGTGCGATTGCTGCGGGTCTTGCAGGAAGGCGAGCTGGAACGGGTGGGCGGACACCGCACCCTGGCCGTGGATGTGCGCATCGTCGCCGCCACCAACTGCGACCTGGAACGGGCCGTGGCGGAGGGCGCCTTCCGCAAAGACCTTTACTACCGCATCAACGTAGTGAAACTGGCGATTCCGCCCCTGGCCGAACGCCGGGAAGACATTCCCCGGCTGGTGGAACTGGTTCTCAAGCGGCTGGCCGCCCGCTATCGAAAGCCCATCCGGGGCGTCACGCCGGGACTGATGGAGCGGCTCAAGGCCCACCCCTGGCCCGGCAATGTCCGTGAACTGGAGAACACCCTGGAACGGGCGGTGCTGTTTGCGGCGGGTGCCGAATTGAACGACGCCGAACTGGGCGGGGAGGCGGCGTCCCCGGCGGCGCAGCCAAGCTTCAAGGCCCGTCGGAAACAGGTGTTGGACAAACTGGAAAGGGAGTATCTGGTGCAGGCTTTGCAGCGCTTCCGGGGGGACATCGGGCAGGTGGCCGAGGCCATGGAGCTGACCCCGCGAGCGGTGTATATGAAGCTGAAGGAATTAGGCATCGAACCGTCGGCTTATCGACCAGCCCGTTAGCGAGGCAATGGATCGAATCCAAATCCGCAAGCTAGTAGGCGATCAGAACGATACCCGTATCCCAGTATCGAATTTCTGCGGGCTGTTGTTCCGAAAGTCCGCTTGGTCAAGCCTGCGGCTTTCCCACATCCGGAATCGATCATCCGAATCGGGGCGGCTTCCGAATTTCGACGAATGCAACCCGAAGCAAGGCGAGAAGCCGGAGCCTCCTGTTGAAAATCGCCAAACCCGGAAAGCCAATGTCGGCTTTATTGGGTACGACACCAACTTCGAGATCATGTCCGAGAGCCGCCGTTCGAAATGATTTAGGGCTGGGCAAGAGTGTCGGCTAAGGCCGATTTGACGCCACCCGGGTCCTCCGCGCTTGGTGCGGACCTGCGGCGACCCGGCGTGACCGCCGCCGCCCGGGGGAATTCGGGGCCTGTCAGGCCGACGAGCGGCCCGAATGCGCCCGCGACAGGTCCACCCGGGGCATCAGGGGCAGGCCCTGTCGGCAAGGGGCGAACA
>NZ_JBTEKS010000184.1:0-8539 GCF_054333355.1 Methylomagnum sp.
GCGGGCGGCGTCATCGACGTGAGCGGCGGGGCACGGCGCACCCTTAAGCGCAAGATCGAAGCGGGCGATGCGGGCGCCATCAAGCTGGAGGCGGCGGGCATCGACGGCTCCGACTTGGCGGTGAACGGCACCGTGTCGGGCTACGCGGTGGCGGGCGGGCGGGGCGGCGCGTTGTCGCTGGTTTCCGATCAAATCGTCCTCGGCGATGCCCCGGCCTCGTTGGAAGGCGGGGCGCGTCCCTTGGTCATCGACCCCAAATTCTTCAACCTGGGCGGCTTCGCCCATTATTCCCTCGCCTCCAACAAGAGCGGCGTCTCGGTCAGCGACGGCGCGGAAATCACCCTGAGCGTGCGGAACCGGATTCTCGATTTGGGGCTAGAGGACCAAGCCAGTGGCGCGGACTTACGCGATTTCAGCCATATCGGCCTATTGCCCGAAGCCACCCGGCAAGCCGCGCAACTCGACCTCACTTTGGCGCAACGGGTCGGCCAAGGCGGCAGGGACGCCGCCGTGACTCTCGGCCAAGGTGCCCGAATCGCCACCGACGCGGGCGGCGTTTTCAAATTCGCTTCCGACACCAGCATCTTCATCAACGGCACGCTGGACGCCCCGGCGGGCAGCGTGGCTTTAACCGTCACGCCGCCGGTGGGCGCGGAGCCGGGCTTCCTGCCCGACCAGGGAATATGGCTGGGTTCTGGCGCGTCGCTGGACGTGGCGGGCGCGGCCTTGCTGCGGAACGACAAGCTGGGCCAGACCGTCGGCGAGGTCTTGCCGGGCGGCGCGATTGCGCTGCACGCGGATCGCGGTTTCATCGTGGCGGAGCCGGGTTCGCGGCTGGATGTGTCCGGGACCGCCGCCGCGCTGGACCTGCCGAAGGCCGGGCCGAATGGCGCCCTCGCCACCGAACGCCGCACCGTGGCCTCGGCGGGCGGCAAGCTCGACCTGCGGGCGGCGGAAGGCGTCCAGCTTTATGCCGACCTTCACGGTCAGCCCGGCTCGGGCACCGGGGCGGCGGGCGGCGAGTTGTCGCTGGAATTGAATCCCCGCACCCGCAGCGAGCCGGACGAAATCGTGCCGGGCCAATTGCCGTTCCCCAAAGTGCCCAGCGTCATCGCGGTGTCGCAAGCGTCCGGCTTGGCGGAGACGCCGGTTCAGGGCGAAGCGGTCCCGGCGGGGCAATACGGTCAGGCCATTGTGGACGCCGACCGGGTGGACAGCGGCGGCTTCTCGGCCCTGACCCTGCGGACGCCGGACAAAATCGAATTCACCGGCGACGTGAGTTTGAAGGCGGAACGCAGCTTGGTTCTGGACGCGCCCGTCTTGGCCTTCAAGCCAGCGGGCGAGACCAGCGCGGGCACGGTGTCCGCCAAGGCCGCATACATAGCCTTGGGCTCCAGCCAAACCCGGCCCGGCGCGGCGGCACCCTCGTCCGGTGGCGGCGGGCTAGAAGTCTCGGGCGGCACCGTCGATTTGATTGGCACCGCCGCCCTGCAAGGCTTCGGCGCGGCCAGCGTGGCGAGCGCGGGCGATTTGCGGCTGATCGGCGTTCGGACCAGCCAGCAGCAGCGGGATTTCCTGGGGGAATTCCTCGTCGCGGGCGACATCACCCTCAAGGCCGACCAGCTTTATCCCAGCACGCTGAGCGATTTCCGCGTCGCCGTGCAGGGCAACGCCGACGGCGTGCTGAGCGTTGAACCCGGCGACGGCGCGGGTTCCACCGTGCTATCGGCGGGCGGCAAGCTGACGCTGGAAGCGCCGAACATCGTCCAGGGCGGCACGCTGAAAGCACCGCTCGGCGAAATCAACCTCAAGGCGACGGACAGTCTGCGGCTCACCGACGGCAGCCTCACCTCGAACTCGGCGCAAGGCGCTGTGATTCCGTTCGGACGGACCCAGGGCGGCTTGGACTGGATTTATCCCTTGGGCGAACAAAATCTGGTCTACACCGCCCCGCCGGAAAAGAAGCTGGCCCTGCAAGGCCAGGCTGTGCAACTGGAATCCGGGGCGGTGGTGGACACCTCCGGCGGCGGCGATTTGTACGCCTTTGAATTCGTGCCGGGACCGGGCGGTTCCGCCGATTTGCTGGACCCGGCCAATGCGCGGTATCAGGAAACCTACGCGGTGCTGCCCGAACTCAAAAACGGCGTGGCGCCCTATGATCCGCTGGAATTCCCCGGCGCGGGGCTGCAAGTGGGCGACAGCGTTCATCTGGCGGGCGGCGGCGGACTCAAGACGGGCACTTACACCTTATTGCCCGCCCACTATGCCTTGCTGCCCGGCGCGTATCTGGTCACGCCGGAAGCCAACACCACCGACCTCGTGCCCGGCCAAGGCTTAAAGCGCGGCGACGGTGCCCCCATCGTGGCGGGCTATCGCCGCGTGGCGAACACCGACATCCGCGCCGCGCGGTGGAGCGGCTTCGCGGTGGAGAAAGGCGACGCGGCGCGGCTCCGGGCCGAATATTCCGGCCATCGTGCCAATGAGTTTTTCGCCGCCAAAGCGCAGGAACAAGAGCGACCCGCCCCCTATCTGCCCCAGGACGCGGGCGCTCTGCTCATCGCGGCGCAGACCGGCCTGAATCTGGATGGCCGCGTGACCGCCAAGCCGGCGGACGGCGGGCGCGGCGGTCGGCTCGACCTGGACGCCGCCAATATCGCCATCGTTCAAAACGCCCCGGCGGACGGTGCCCTGAGCGGAGCCGAAGTGGGCGGAGCGGGCGTCGTCACCCTGACCGCCGACAGCCTCAACGGGCTGGGCGTGTCCAGCATCGCCATCGGCGGCGTCCGCAGCGCCGGGGACGGCGTGACCGTGGTAAAGACCGACGCCTCCACCATCCGTCTGGAATCGGGCGCCAAGCTCGTCGGGTCCGAATTCATCCTCACCGCCAAGCAGGACATCAGCCTAGCCGACGGCACGGGCGTCATTGCCGGGGGCGAGGCCGAAGCCAGCGCCACCCAAACCGTGTACTCGGTGGACGGCGACGCCGCGTTCCTGCGGGCGTCGTCGTCCGGTCAGGCGGATTTGAAGCGCAGCGGCGTCTCGGGCAAAACCGGCTCCATCAACATCGGCGCCGGGGCGACGGTCTCGGCGTCCGGCTCGATGATCGTGGACGCCACCGCCGACACCCGGCTGGAAGGCACGCTGGAAACCCAGGGCGGCTCCGTGGCCTTGGGCGCCAGCCGCATCAGCCTGGGCGAAGTCACCGGCGCCACCGGCGGCTTGGCGCTGAACTCCGCCGAACTGGCCGGACTCGCGGTCAACGAATTGATCTTGAGCAGCGGCGGCGACATCAGCCTATTCGGCGCGGTGGATTTGGCCCCTAAGAATTTGGTGCTGCGTTCCGGCGCTTTGCTAGGGTTCGCCAACAATGGGCGGACAGCCAATATCAAAGCCGACGCGGTGCGTATCGAAAACCCGCTGGCCGCCAGTTCCGACCGGCAGGCCGACGGCACCGGCGGTCTTGCCGTGTCCGCCAAGTCCGTGGTGTTCGGCGAAGGCGATTACCGCCTGCAGGGCTTCACCAGCGCCGGTTTTGAAGCCAGCGGCGCCATGAGCGGCGACGGCGCGGGCCAGCTCACGGCGCTGGCCGATGTCAGCCTCAAAGCGGGCCGCGTGACCGGCGGGAAAGGCGCGGCCACGGCCATCGACGCCACCGGCCACCACGTCACCCTTCAATCCGTCGCCAACGCCGACCCCGCGACCGGCCCGGAAGCCTTGGGCGGGCAATGGTCCATCACCGCCGACGGCATCCGCCAAGCGGGCACGATCTCCGCGCCGTCCGGCGTGGTCCGGCTGAACGCGCTGACCGGCGATGTGCTGCTGGCGAGCGGCTCGAACATCGACGTGTCGGGCCGCGTCCTCAACTTCGGCGGCCCGGCGCTGGACTCCGACGGCGGCGCGATTCAGTTATCCGCCCAATCCGGCAATGTAATCCTGGAATCCGGCGCGAATCTCAAGCTGAGTGGGCAGCAAGGCGGCAGCCTGAGCGTGGCCGCGCCCAACGGCAATTTCAGCCTGGCCGGAACCGCCGACGCCAAGGGCGGCACACGCGGCGGGCGCTTCGATTTGGATACCGGAAGCTTGCCGAACGGCGGCGAACTGGGCGGACTCGGGGCCACGCTGGCGGCTGCCGGGTTCAGCGATGAAATTCAGCTTCGGGCGCGCACTGGCGATGTGAGCCTGTCCGCTGGCAACACGCTGGAAGCCCGCTCCATTGAGGTCACGGCGGATCAAGGCAAACTTACCATCGCGGGCACGCTTAACGCCCAAGGCGCGGGCGCGGCGGTTGATCTTCGTTCTGGCGGCGAACTGCGGCTCTCGGGCACGGCCAATTTACAGGCGCAAGGCACGCCGGACCAGGGCGGCAAGATTAGCTTGGACGCGGCGGACAGCCCGGCGGGGATTGTTCTGGACTCGGGCGCGACGCTGGACTTACGCGCCGCCGACGGCGCGGCCAACGGCACGCTGAGCCTCCGCGCCGCCCGGACCAGCAACGATGTGGCGGTGAGCGGCGACCTGAAATCCGCCGTGACGGGCGCGAAGGAAACCACCGTGGAAGCGGTGCGTGTCTACACCGGTAAGGGCACCATCACGGCGTCCGACACCGCGACTTGGAAAGCGGACACCGACGCCTACATGGCGAACGCCGCCGCCATCGAAACTCGCTTGGGTTTGCCGGGTGGCTTGCGACCGGGCCTGGAAATCCGCAGCCCCGGCGATTTGATCCTGACGGCATCCGGCTGGGATTTGGTGGACTGGCGCTACGATGGGCGGCCCGGCGTGCTGACCCTCAAGGCGGGCCGGGATTTGGCGATCAACGGCAAGCTGAGCGACGGCTTCCGGGACGATCCCAACGGCATCGACCTAGCGTCCCTACTAGGGACAGGCCGGACCATGCCGGTCAAGGACATGCTGCAAACGGGCCAGTCCTGGAGCTACCGGCTGGAAGCGGGCGAGGACATCACGGTCGGCTCCGGCGTGGCGGTGCGTACCGGCACGGGCGACATCCGCGTCACGGCGGGCGAGGACGTGGCCTTGACCGACGCCGGTTCGGCCATCTACACCGCTGGGCGTCCCACCGACAGCCAGCGCTACGGCGGCTTCAAGCCGGGCTTCGTGGCCTTCCAGTTCTACGGCGAATACCCGGTCGAAGGCGGCGACATCGCCATTTCCGCCGGGCGGGATGTGATCGGCGCACCCACCGGCCAGTTCTTCGACGGCTGGCTGGTCCGCACCGGCAACTGGACCCAGAACGCCGATCACACCGGCGAAACGCCCACCGCTTGGGCCGTCGCCATCGGCGGGCCGACCGGCTCGGGGCAGCCTTCGGGCGACTTCCGGCAGAACATCGGGGCGCTGGGCGGTGGCAATGTGACGGTCAACGCCGGACGCGATGTGGCGGCGCTGTCCGTGGTCATCCCCACCACCGGCAAGCAGACCGGCCAAGTCGCCAAGCCGGACAATGCCTCGGACACCGGCTTCTTGAGCAACGAAATCACCGTGTCGGGCGGCGGGAACCTGGCCGTCGCGGCGGGCGGCGATGTCATCGGCGGGACGTTCTACACCGGGCGCGGCACGGGCGGCATCACGGCGGCGGGTTCCATCACCGGCGTCGGCTCGCCGGGCGGGTTGGGCGTGGTGTTGGGTTTGGGGGATGCCAGTTTCAGCCTGCAAGCCGGGCACGACATCAGCCTGGGCGCGGCCCTCAACCCGACGGTCATCAACAGCGCCCGCGCCCGCGACTTCTTCTTCACCTATTCGGCGGATAGCGGCGTGAGCCTACGAGCTTTGTCCGGCGATGTGGAATTGCAGAACAACATCGGCGGCTTGATCGACACGCTGAACAGCCTCAGAACCACCAGCGCCCAGCTTACCTTCCCCGGTGCCACACAGAGCGCCCTGAGCGTCTATCCGGCCTCGCTGGACGTGGCGGCGCTGCAAGGCAGCGTGGTGTTCGACCGTTCCTTGGTGACGTATCCCGCGGCGACCGCCCGCTTCAATCTGTTGGCGGGCGTCGATGTGACCACCGGCCAGGTTGGCGACAACGTGAACATCACGATGTCGGACGCCGATCCCTCCTTGCTGCCCAGCGCCGCCTTTCCCGCCACCAGTTGGGAGGACGCCGCGCAGCGCTTGCAACCGTTCGGCGATGCCAATTTGATTCACGCCCAAACGCCCGTGCATCGCGGCGACACCGACCCGGCGCGGATTCATGCCGCCGGAAACATCGTCTCCGCCGATCCGCTGCTGTTCTCGCTGCCCAAGGCGGTGGAGGCGCGGGCCGGGAAGGATTTGCTGGACGTGAGCTTCCAGGTTCAGCACCCCGACTATGCCCTGTCCAGCTTCGCCGCCGGGCGGGATGTCCGCTTCACCTCGCCCCGCAACGCCCAGGGCAATCTGGTCAACCTGACCCGCGAAATCCAGGTGTCCGGGCCGGGTCAGGTGTGGGTGACGGCGGGCCGCACGATTGATCTGGGCGCGTCCGAAGGCATCTACACCATCGGCAACACCAGCAACCGGGCGCTGGCCGAGGATGGCGCGTCGGTGTCGATTCTGGCGGGCATGGGCGACGTGGCCCACTTCGACGAGTTCGCCCAAAAGTATGACCCGCTGTCCGAGAAGTACGCAGGTCTCTTGACCGACTACATGCGGAAACGCACCGGCGACGGCACGCTCGACGTAGCCAGCGCGGCGACGGCCTATCAAGCCCTGCCGGAAGCGCAGCGGCGGGAATTCTTGTTGGCGATGTTCTTCGGCGAAATCCGCGCCGCCGCTTCGCTGGCCGCCCGCACGGGCGAAGCCTCCGCCTATGACGCGGGCTTCGCGGCCATTGAGGCGCTATTCCCCGGCGCGGGCGAGAAAGAATCGCGATACCGGGGCGACTTGAAGCTGTTCTTCAGCAAGGTCCACACGGTGGACGGCGGCGACATCAACCTGTTGGTGCCGGGCGGCGACGTGAACGCCGGTTTGGCGGTGGCCTTCGCCGGGTCCAAGCCCGCCAGCGATCTTGGCATCGTGGCGCAGCGTTCCGGCGCGGTGAATGCCTTGGTGGACGGGGATTTTTTGGTCAACCAGTCCCGCGTGTTCGCCATGGATGGTGGCGACATCACCCTGTGGTCCTCGAACGGCAACATCGACGCCGGACGCGGGGCCAAGTCCGCCATCGCCGCGCCGCCGCCCATCATCAGCTTCGACGAGCTAGGCAATTTGAAGGTGGAATTCCCGCCGGTCGTCTCGGGTAGCGGCATCCGCACCGCCGCCAGCACCGCGCCCCAGCCGGGCGACGTGTTCCTCGCGGCGCCGCGTGGCGTGGTGGACGCGGGCGAGGCCGGTATCGGCGGTAACAACATCACCATCGCCGCCACCGCCGTGATTGGCGCGAGCAATATCGACGTGGGCGGCAGTTCGGCGGGCGTGCCCAGCGCCAACGTGGCGGTGCCGGTCGCGCCCGCCGGGGCGGCCAGCGCCGCCGCTGCCGCCACCCAGAACGCCCAGCAGACGGCCTCGAACAACAACGACGGCGAGCAAGCCGACAAGCGCAAGCAATTGGCCGACGCGGCCCGGCTGACGCCGCTCAATGTGGAAGTGTTGGGCTTCGGGGAATGCAGTCCGGCGGATGTGAAGAATGGCGCGCCGGGGTGTGGGTGAGTGGTGAGTGGAAAGGCCGGGACATTTTCATTCCGAGCCTACGGATAGCCATGCCGTGGGAGTGGGCTTTAGCCCGCGGCCATTGCTCGGAGCGTAGGATAAAGCCCACTCCCACAGCCCATACTCACGCCCGACGCCGCTTCGGAGCCAAAATGCCGGGCACGGGAATATATGCCCGACCTACCCGGCTTTTTGGATAACCGGGCAGGTTTATTGGTCCACTTTTATGTTGGGAGCCGTTTTTTAGATAGGCTCCGGCCACAAGGAACGAAGGATTACCCAAACGGACGAGAGGTATGAACATGGAAAAGTATCTTGCTGCCGCCTTATTCCTCGCCTCATGCGCGATGACTTTGCAAACGGAAGCGCAAGCCAGCACGTTGACGGGCACGGTTCAAATGATTCGGGTCAACGCCGGATCGGGGGAATCCGTTCGCGTGGGAGTACAAATATCCGGGGACACCGACTGCCCATTAAACAACTGGTTTGCTTTTGAACGTGCCGATACCGGCGTTTCGAAGCTATGGCTCGACCTCGCCACCACGGCCTTTCAGACCGGCAAACAGCTCACGATCACCGGCACGGGCACCTGCGACGAATGGGATGTCGAGGGCGTCTCCAATATTGACCTGCATAGCTGATCTTGATCAGCGTATTTTCATTTTGAATTGACCGCATCCATGTAGGCCGACTCGGTTTTTAAAACCGAGTCGGCTCCGCTACCCCCCGCCACTTCTGATACGGCGAATCTATCACGGCCAGCGGCACGGGGATTTTGGTGTTTCTGTGGGTATTCGCGTGGCAGCAAAGCGGTGGACTCCAAACCGCCGAACTGGCCGTCCACGATTCGCTGCTTGGCCAGCGTCCCGCCCATTCGCGCCAGGAGCCGCCG
>NZ_JBTEKS010000185.1:0-8507 GCF_054333355.1 Methylomagnum sp.
TTCTGGCGGGTAGAGTCCAGCGTATAGACCCAATTCAAGCCGCCCCAACCGCGCCCGAACGGCACCAGGGCATCGGCCCCGGACACGGAGGTGACGCTGCCCGCCGCCAGCGCCAGGCTGGCCGAGGCGTTGAGGTTGAGCATCCCGAACGGTGCCCGCAGCACGCCGCCCTGTTTGATGTTGGGCGCGTTGAGGGTGAGGCTGCCGCCCGCCGAATAGAGCTTGCCGGGGTCGGCGCCGTTGCCCGCGAGGCTGATGCTTGCATCCGGGCCGCTGGCGGTCAGCACGTAATCGGTCAGCGTGACGGGATAGAACTGACTGGCGGTGATGTCCAGGTTCCCGGCGATTTTCAACTCGCCCAGATAATTCTTGGTGTCCGACGCGGTGCGGATGCCCGCCGCCCGCACATCGCCCGCGCTGTCCAGCGTGGCCTGACCGTAGCCGTCGAAGCTCAAGCCGCCCACCAAGTCGATGCCCTGCGCCATGACGTTCAGTTTGCCTGCGCCGGTCTTGGCGTCCGGGGCCAGGGTCGAACTGAAATCGCCCGACGCCTGCCGGATGTCGATGCGGCTCTGGGTCGAACCCAAGGCCACGCGGGGGGCGTTGATGTCCACCACGCCCGTGTCGGCGGGGGCGAGCCGGGACCACGCCAAAGTCGGCGCGTCCAGTCTGATTTCCCGCCCCGCGTTGAGGGACACGTCGCCCCGGAATTCGATGCGGCCCACGTAATCGGTGGTGATGAAGGCGTCGGTCCTGAGCGCAACGGCGCGGAAGCCGCCCGCGTTGAGTTGGTCGGCATTCAGGAAGGCCCGCCCGGCGAACTGATCGGTCGCAATCGCCACGCCGAATTCCAAGCCTTCCGGCGCGACCGGATCGGCGGAGTCCGACACGATCACGGCGCGGGGAAACTGCGGGTTGCCGTCGTCGGGGAAGGCACCGCCCGGAATCGGGTCGGACGGCTTGGCCCGCAGCAGGCCGTTGAGTTCCGCCGAGAACTCACCCCCGCCCACACCCTTGCCGCCGGATGCCGCCTTGAATGAGCCATCGGCGATGACGCCCTCGCCCGCCACGAGGCTCAGGCTGCCACCCGCCGAGGGGATGCTGCGCGTGATGATCGACAGTCCCGGCCCGCTGCCCGCTGGCTCGCGGAATTGCAGGGTCGCCGCCGTGCCGGATATATCAATGACCGAACCCGCCGCCGCGACGATGTAGCCGCGATTGGCGGTGAGATTGACCGCGCCACCCGGCAAGACTTCGCCCGTGACAAGCCCGGTGCCGTCCGGTCGGCGGTCGAACACGCCCGCCGCCAACAGCTTCGCGTCGGAACCCAGCCAAATCCCCTGCGCGGCGAAATAGCCCGTATCCACCGCGCCGGGCGTGGCGATGGTCAGATCGATTCTCCCGGCCAGCGCCTTCAAGGTGCCGTCCACCAGCACGGAGGTATCCGAACTCAGGGCGATGTGCCCGGTGGGGTCGGTCTCGATCACCGCGTCCGTGCCCACGCTGACGGCGGCGGTGCGGTCCTGGCCGGTCAACTGGGCCATGGACAGCCTCAGGTTGGCGGGCTGCCTAACGGTGTCGGCCAGGGTCGCGGCCTGGCTGATGTTCAGGATTCCGGCGGCGGAGGGCTGGGTCGCCGCATTAGCGACCAGAATTCGGTTCTGCTGCAAAGGCCGGACTTGCGCCCCGTCGGCCACGGTGACGCCCTTGAAATTGGCACCGATGCTGTAATCGGCGAAGCCGCCCTGCCGGAAGAATGCCGGGGCCAACACCAGCGGCTCGTGGTCGGGCGTGGCGGGGTCGGGTTCCGGGGCTTCGTCGCTGGGACCAATGAAAACTTCGTTGGAGGTGAGCGCGAGACCGCCGCCCTGATTCAAGCCCCAGCCGGACAACTGCCCGCCCAGGCTCAGATTGGACGGGGCCGCGCCGATGAGCTTGGTGGCGGCGGTCAGTTGGATCGAACCGCCGTGCCCGGCTTTCAGCGTGCCATCGCTTTGCAGCCACGCCCCGCCGCTCACGTCGATGCGGCTGCCGGGTGCCAGGGTCAAATCGCCCTGCTCGGTCAGCAGGCTGACATGACCGCCATCCAAGGCCACGGTGGCGGTGTTGCCCTTGGCGTGGACATCGTTGGTCCATTGGCCCCCGGCCAGGATGGCGGCGTTTCCGCCCAAGGTGATCGCGCTGGGCAGGGCCACCGGCTTGCCGTCCACCGGGAAGGTGACGGGCGTGAGACCCACGTCGCCGGATGGCGCGGCGATGACGCCTTGCACCTCGAAGCCAGCGGCGGCGAGGCTCAGGCTGCCGTTTTCGGGCAGCGTCACGCGGGCCGCTTTCTCGATCCGCAACGCGCCGTTGGTCTTAATATCGACGTGGGCGATGCCGGAATCCTTGAACAGCGCCGGGTCAATCGCCAGCGGCGCGGTTTCGGCGGAATCGGTGCCTTGGGTGGGGAATGGATCATTCGGGCCGGTGCCGCTGGCCGAATGCTTGCCGAACACCACGTCCTGCTCGCCCAGCAGATTGCCCCGGTTGAGGTCGATGGATAGCGTGCTGCCCGCCGCTTGCTGGCTGGCCTCGCGCTGTCTGGGACCGGCCACGGTCTGGCCTTGCAACAGGCCGTCCAACTCGGCTTCAAAGGCCGCGATGTCCACCGCGCCGCCCGCCTTGCCTTCCATATAGCCCGGCTCGAAACGCTTGAGGCCCAGCCCCGGCAGGGACCAGCGCTCGGTGAGGTTCCATTTCGGGTGCCCCCTGACGATGTCGCCCAGGATGCTGTCGTAATGACGGTTGGGGTCGGCCTCGGCGATGTCGTACACCTGGTTCTTGGAAACCAGTTGGGTGGTTTCGATGTAGCCGCTCCGGTAGGCGACGGAGCCGCCGGAGAAATCCAGCACGCTGCCTTTCCGGGTGATGACCGAGCCGGTGGAATTAAGCGCGATGCGACCCCCGGCGGTGCTGCGCTCGTCGATGTTGCGGGCGATGCGGTCCAGCGCGCCGGACACGTCGGCGATGGGAATTCGCCCATCCGCCCCGATTTTCCGCACATCCACCGACACCGTTTGGCCGTGCAGCACCCCGTCCCGCTGCAAGGGTGAATCGCGCAGTTCGTTGCTGCGCAGCTCCACCTTCACCACATTGCGCGCCATGGGCAGGGAGACGTTCTTCACGCCGGACACGTCGATGCGGCTGCCCTTGTCGAGGTAAATCCGGCTGTCGCCCCGCACGTTGGCGTTGACCAGATCGTCGGCGGCGGCGATTTGCACCGCGCCGGATTTGGCCCGCACCGTGGCGCCGTCATTGAGGAAGACTTTGTGCCCGGCGATTGCGACGCTGGATTTCGTCTGGGCCTGGGCGTCCACGGCGGTCTCGGCCTTGTTGGCGTCCAGTTCGACGCTGGTGACGCTGCCCTTCTCCAGCTTAACGTCGGCGCTCTGCCCCAGGCCGTCGCCCAAATCCTGGCCGCGTTTGGTGGAGGCCGGACGCAATGCGCCGCCCGTCGCCAGCGGGTCTTGAATGCCTTCCCGCGCCAGCAGCCGCACCGAGCCGTTGAGCTTGACCGAGGTCGTCGCCGACACCAGCCCTTTCTGATTGACGGCGAAACCGAGCAGGCTGGCGTTGCCGCGCTCGGCGATGATCTTGCCGACATTGCTCACATCGCCGCCGGTGCCGACCTCCACCAACAGGCCGCGAATGTCCGAGTCGGACCCGGCCTGTTGCAGATAAACCTTGTCTTGCGAGGCGGCGAGGATGGCCTGCCCGTCCGGGGTTTCGATGCTGCCCTGGTTGGTGATGGAGGGCGCGGCCAGGATGACGCGGCCATCCCGGCCATTGGTTTTGAGCTTGGCCCCCGGCTCGATGAAGATTTGGATCTTCACCTTCTGGCCGTTCTGGTCCAGCACCGGCTGGCCGCTGGCATCTTTTAGATAGAGCTGCTTGACCGCGTTGCCGTTGGCGTCGGTGGCCTCCAGGGCCGCTTGCTTGTTCTGGTCGAAAGCCAGCGTGAGGCCAAGCTGGAAAGTCTTCTCGCTGATGTTGAGCGTGGTCGCCACCAGCGAATTGACGTTGATCTGGGAATCCTTGCCGAACACGAAGCCGTTCTGGTTGACCAGATACACCTGACCGTTGGCGGTCAGCGTGCCATAAATGCGGCTGGGGTCGGCCTGATGGATGCGGTTCAGGGCCACGGCGGTGGACGAGGGCTGCTCGAACTTGACCGTGTTTTCCCGCCCGATGTTGAAGCTTTGCCAGTCGAGCGTCGCCTTGTCGGACAACTGCTTGATGGTCATGATGTTGCCGCTGATGGAAGGCGGCAGCACATTGCCCGTCCCCGGCGCCACCAGCACTTGCGCGGGCACCGGCAACTCCGCCCGCGCCGCCGCCGCGCTAAGGCACAACCCGCCCGCGCACAAGCTGCGGATGGCGAGCGCCAAGGGCGAGGGAGGACTGGCCTTGGCGGCGGGGAATAGGCGTTGCTGGTGGGTCATTGGCCTTTTCAATCAAAACAATACACATCAAAAGTCGTAGGTCGGGCATGTATTCCCATGCCCGACATTTACGTAGCATGGCGGGCCATGTCGGGCATGAGTACATTCCCGACCTACGGGGCTTACTTAAACGCCACCGTCCCCGGCTTGCCGCTGTTGTAGACCGGCGCGACGCTGCCACTCAGGACGCCGCCGTTGACGTGGGTGTAATTCACGATGGGCTTGCTGGTGTCGAACGGCGTGTCGTTGCTGGCGATGGTGGAACTGGTGGAAACCGCGAACAGGCCAGTCGGGCCGAAGGTGGTGACGATCTTGGCGTTCACGGCGGCGGCGGCGGCGGGGTTGCCCACGTCGTCGGCGATCTTTTGCAGAATCACCAGCTTGTCGCCGCTCGGGCCATTGTTGGCGGCGTTGCGCCATTGGATGGTCTGCTCGCTCCACACCGGGTAATTGCCGCTGGCGACGTTCTGCAAGCTGGGCGCGTAGCCGTCGATGCGGACATAGCGGTACGGCTTGGCCGGGTCTTTGCCGATGGCGCCGCTGGCGTTCCAGTCGGTGCTTTGCTGGGCGATGCCCCAGTGCTTGCCGCTATCCAAGTTGAAGGTGCTGGCGTTGCCGCCGTTCTGCCAGTCGGTCAGCAGGGCTTCCTGCTGCGACGCGCCGGGCGCTTGGGCGACGATGGGACCGTTGGTGGGGTTGCCGGGCGAGGTGGCCGGGGTGAAGGCATTGGCGGTGCCGGGCGAATTCAGGAACACCGCGCTGAACGCCGCGCCGATGGCCGCGCCCTTGTTGCGGTTGCCCACGGCGACAAGGTTCTTGCCGTTGGTGGCGGGCGCGGCGACGCCTGCCTGATTGGCGAAGCTGGTCAGCGTGCCCAGGTCGGTGCCCTTGGTCGCGCCGGTGGCGATGGGCCGCTCGTCGATAACCTTGACCTCGTCCCAAGTCTTGATCTTGCCCGCGATCAGCGAAGCGGCGAAGGCGCGGCTGAGATTGGGAATGCTGGACTCTTTGCTGTAATCGCCGATGGTGGTGCCAGTGGGCAGGGTGCCGGTGGCGATTTGGGCGGCTTGCAGGACTTTATAGAGGTCCAGGGTGACGGCCAGGCCGTAGGTCAGTCCGCCCGCCGGGACGATGGTCAGGGTGTTGGCGGACTTGCTCACGTCCACCGGCGGGAAGGCCGGGTCGCCGGAGGCCGGGGTGGGCGTGTTGATGCCGCCGAACAGTTCCGGGTTCACGCCGGTGATGCCTGCGTCGGAGGTGGTGTTCTGCAAGGCGGTGGCCGCGACCCGGTAGAAGGATTCGCCCGCCTGCTTGGCCTGCACGGCCCCGGCCTGCTTGATGTCCAGTTGCTTGACCTGATAGCTGGTATCCAGCAAGGGCGCGACGCCATAGCCCGCGCCACCGAAGGAGCGCTTGTAGATCAGCACGTTGACCGGCGTCGCGCCGGTGCTGAGTCCGGGAATCTTGGTGTTGTTGGTGGTGAAGAAATAAGCGCGGTAGCGGCTGCCGGGGTTGGAGGCGCTGGCGTTGTCGTAATACACATCGAAGGTGTTGGGCAGGGCCAGGGCTTCGATGAAGCTGTCGAAGGCCGGGTCTTGAGCCGCGCCGCCGGAGATATACAGGGTGAGATTAGGGTTTTGCTCCGGGCCTAAGGCCAGGGCGTTCTGGGCACCGGCCAGCAGCAGGACCGACGCGGCGAGTTTCTTGAGTTGGCTAACGGGTTTCATAATGGGGTCACTCCGAATTAATTGATGGTTTGGGGCTAGGCCCACGGGTATTCGGTCAAAGCTTTTAGGGCGTGATCGGCGCTTTACCGTAGGTCGGGCTTTAGCCTGACCTGTCGGACTAAAGTCCGACCTACAAGAGAAGTCGCCGACAAGCCAGCCTGTAGGTCGGGCTTTAGCCTGACTCGTCGGACTGAAGTCCGACCTACAGGAAAAGGCTTTTGGGCACAGTTACTTCTTGGCGACGACGACACTCACCTGATCGCAGGCGGGTGCCTTCTTCTTGTCGTAGGTCACACACGCCTTGATGACGCCATTGGTGGTGACGTGGGCCTTGGCGGGCTTCCACTTGTAGCTGCCCTTCTTGAGCGCGAGCGCCTTGAGATTCTTGAACTTCGCCCCGCCGTCCTTGGAGAACTGGAGCTTCACGCTCAGGCTGGTCTTGATCTGCGTCCCGGTAAAGGCGATGGTCTGGGCCTTGCCGACCTTCCAAGTGGTGGGCGAGGTCAGCTTGAGGCTGGGTCCGGTGGGCACGGGCGCGGCGGCCGTGACTTGCACGGTGGCCTCGCTGCTGGCCTTGCCGTCGCCGACGGTCAGCTTGAAGCCGTAGGTGCCCGCCGCGCTGGCGGTGAAGCTGGCCTTGGCCGTGTTGGCCCCGGTCAGTGTGACGGTCGGGCCGCTGGTCTGGGTCCAGGCATAGGTCAGGGTGTCCTTGTCCGCGTCGGTGCTGGCGCTACCGTCCAGCGTGACCGCCGCGCCGGTGGTGGCGGATTGGTTGCTGCCCGCGCTGGCGACCGGGGCATGGTTGGTGTTGCCGCCACCGCCGCCGCCCGTGCCCGCGTAGGTCAGCTTGCCGTCGTCGGCGAGGGTCCAGGTGCCCAGTTCGATGACCGCGCCCTTGTCGAAGTCGGTGTTGGTGATCCAGTAAAACTTGGCGGCATCCCCGGCCCCGCTCACCAAATTGGCCGTCGCGATATTGGCGACGCCGCCGCCGCCGAAGTTGCCGCTCCATGCGGCATCGAACGAGGCTTGCGGATCGCCCGGCGGAACCAGCACGGAATTCGGCCCGCCGGTCTTGGTGGCCCCGGCGGCGGTCAGCTTCACGTTGGCCGCGCTCCAATAGGCGAAGAGGCGGTTCTTGGTGGTGTCGCTGAGGTTGCCGAATTCGCCGTTGAAGTCGGTGGCCTTGTGGCCGGTCGTCACCACGCCCCACTGAGTGCTGGCCTTGTCGGAGAAAATCCTGCCGCTGGAGCCGGTCTTGTCATAGTTGGAGAAATCGTCCGCCAAGCTGTAGCCGCCCACGATGTTCAGCTTGAGCTTGGCCCCGGAAATCTTGAGCGCCTGATAATTGGGGTCGGCGGACAGGTCGATGGTCTTGCTGGTGATGACGCCGTTGGCGAAATCCCCGTAGCTCAATTGCGTATTGAAAAGGAAGGTCTTGCCGGAACTGGCGAGTCCGGTGCTGTCGTCGTAAATGGCGACCAGCACATCCGACGGCGTGCCGGGCGTGAAGCCGTCCTTCAGCAAAGCGCCGGAGGCATGGCCGGCCAACGCCGCCAGCACCGCCGCCGCGAGAGATTTAAGTTTCATGGATATACACCTTGAATGCGTTTATTGGTCTAGTACGGCCCTTGCCGACGGCGGGCGTGGAGGGCGTCAACCCTCCCCGCGTTGGCCGAAACGCCGAATGAATGTCGGGACCAACTTTAAGGTGTGGGCACTAATAACAGGAAAGAATTAGATTTGATTTTGATATTCAAAAAACGAATATTTAACCTGGATTTTCCCAGCCGTCCGTCATAGTGGATTCGTTGAATTTAAATCCTGGTCTTGCTGGTTTTTGTGGCGTTACGCCAAAACACCAGGCCCGCCGCTGTATTGGCGTTTGAGGCCGATATGAAATCCCCCGCCATAATCCTTGATAATCATCCTCAGAATTCCATTATCACGGAATATTTTGCGTGAATTTCGGACAGTCAAGCGACACCCCGGCAGCGGGAAGCCATTCCCTATCGTGGAAATATTTTCGAGATGACGCAATTTCCCCGGCGGTTTTTTCGGAGGGCATTATTTCAGCGAAAAAAAACCTGCCGGGGGGCAGGTTTTTAATAAGTGGCAAAGCCACAAAAAGGTAGGGGATTCATCGTTTCCACGGTCTCCGTCACTGCCATTAAGTTAGCGTCGATCAAACCCCTCCCCGGCCCTCCCCTTATCAGCTGGGGTAGGTCGGGCATGTACTCATGGCCGAAGCGTCGGGCAGGAAATACCTGCCCGACCTACACCTATCGCGTCATTCAAT
>NZ_JBTEKS010000186.1:0-8478 GCF_054333355.1 Methylomagnum sp.
CCGGTATTGCCTCATTCACGGGCCGCTGTTCAATGTGGCGGGCCGTGGGGTGTATCATGCTGGAAAGTCGCGCCTAGCCTTTGGCCGGGCGAAATGCGGGAACCCTTCACCCGCTTGGCGCGGCTCCTACCATGAAGGGCAAGCCTTGAAGGGGGCTGATATGCGAAAGCTACCTAAAGAACTCGAATGGTTCAGTCTTAAGAAATACGATATTTGCGCCAATTGGGGATTTGATAAATGGTTTGGAGCGCTTAGGGCAAGATTCCAATTGCAAGAAGATTTAAAGCAGCTTCCCACATTGAATCTGATTGATTCTCTTAATCATATTCTTGAGATTGAATATTATGATAAGTATGTGACTATAGAAAAGTTATTTACGAATAGCGGAAGACACCTATTTTCAGCCGTTGAACCAATGAGCCTTCACGCGGCCTTTTTAATTCATGATGAAATCGGGAAATGGATGAATGGGCACGAAAACGCTTCATCTTTTAAAAAGTCGCTTAGGGAGTCGGATGAAGGCGCAAAGCTTAGGAAAGAGCTTATTAATTCATCTTATGATGAAGCTTTTATAGATAGTTGGAGCAAATATTTTGACTATTCTTATATAATTTTAGGAAGGGCGCATGTTACAGTTGACCTTAATCTAAGTGACGATGCTCTTATTGAGCAATTCGCCGCTTGCATATCCAACATGCGTGAAAGGCTTAAATGGTATACAGCACGCAAAACAATAACCAATGAAGATTTGCACGAATGGCATATAAAAAAGCTGCTTCCATATATTGATATTGCTTTTTATAACGACATTTATAAATGCGGTTTAACTGATAAACAGTTTGGAGAAATACTATTTCCTAGCGAATATGATAGGGATTTAGGAAAGCATATAGCAGAGACAATAAGGCCAAATGCGTTAAACCTGTTGACTAGGGAAAATATAAACGCCCTTCAAGGCCAGCTTCTTAAGCAGAACCAGAAACCGGCTAAGAATGGTGGGAGACCTAAGAAAAAATCGAAACCTAGCCCTAGATCAAAAATATAACGCATTGTCAACACACTAAACCTCAATAGATTTTCACTGTGTAACCTGCCGATTTTTCCGCTTACTGTATCGCCCCGTTGCATCCAATATCACGGGGCGAACCATGCCAAGAACAGCCACCCGGCGAACTCCCAAGCCAGCCAATAACCAACCCGCCAGACTCCCGGAAACTGGCTATGTTCGAATCTCCCAACTAATTCCCGGAATTCTTCCATTCTCGAAAGCCACGCTTTGGAGAATGGTGAAGAAGAAGGCTTTCGTTGCGCCCGTGAAGTTGTCGGCCAATATCACGGCGTTTCGTGCTGAGGAAGTCCGGGCCTGGATGGAATCCAAAGCCCCCCAAGCCACCCAAAGCGAGGCGGGCGCATGAAGCGCACCATTTCACGCACTGGCTGTGACTTTCTCACTTCCAAGGCCACCCACCGCCGCCGCAAACTCACACGCGGGGGCTTGACGTGCCTTACATTTCGGGCCTACGCTATTTCTCGTTCCCCCGGCGCACCGGGGGCCGGGCTACCACTCCCGGATGTTCAAGGCGCACAGCCCCCAATTTCTGCGTACCGGGCCTTTTTTATGCCTGGGGTACGCCCATCGAGTAATGGCGGGCGGTATGTGGGCACGCGCAAGCGTGGCCGGTTCCTTGACCCGGTTAGTGGTATCCCGCATACCGCCCGTCGCCAATCTCGCATACCACCGAGACGCGACGGCTCCAAACCTCAGTCAAGGAGCCTTTATGAATCCCTCCATCACGGGCGAAATCCGCCCAAAATCCGCCTTTTTGCCCGCCCTAAACCTTGCGACCACCATTTTGAGAATGGGGGTTTCCATGGTCGATAAAGCCAGCCAAGTTTTCCGGGCCTTTCGGATTAAACCCCAAGCCTACTATTCCCGACTGGAATTACTCGTTAAGGAATTTCGCTTGCCGAAACGCCAAGCAGAGCAATTACTAGGCGAATCCCGCGCAATCTTGGCTAAAAATCTTGTCTTCAAACTCGCTGAGTTTCCCGGCTCAATATTCGCCGTGGTTTCCCCTAACAATCCCGCTTTTTGCCATGCGGCGGAATGCCCCGCTGGGCAAGCATTCAATTCCGAGCAGGACGGCGAGGGTTGGATAGATGCCCGCGATGACGGCGCTTGGCTGGTTCTGGCTTGCCAAGAACCAGTTACCTTAATCGCTGGAAATTGAGGGGGTTCGCTATGGGACACATCAGCCAACAATCACGCCTACCATTTGGCGATGCGGATTTACTAATAGCCGCGCTTGGCAATATCGAGGCCGTAAAAAACAAACACCTTGAATCCCCCGACCTTTATCAAAGGTTAGAGGTTATTCACCAAGCTGTTGCGGGCTTGATTATCGAAGCCATTAAGCCAGCCCCCCAAAAAGTAGAAAATAATATAGTGCCATTCCGGCGGGGGAGGAAATAAGCCATGGGCGAGTTAATAACCTTTGACTTTAGGAAACCTGCCAAGACTAAGCCAATACCGCAGACCGTAACGGATGGTGACTTGCAATGGCTTATTGCTGCTGCCAATGAATACAAACGGCTTGCAAATCTTTACCCGGAGGAATCGCCATTAAGGCAGATATTCACACAGGGATGGTTAGGCGCGGCAAGCACAGCACTTGATACCGCCCAAATCATGGGGTTCAAAGTATGAACGCACCACAAAAAAAATGCCCCGACATCCAAGGGGATACCGGGGCACAATTAGAAAAAAACGTGGAAACCCATTATGTCAATACCCACAACATAATTCAAGCGGAACCCGCCGCGCCGTGGAGTTTTACGGCCTTCGAGGAATACGCCGCCGCCGGTTTCCACTTCGTCAGAATCCCCCGAGTGGGCGGGAAACCCAGCAAGGGGCCGCGTGGGTATGGCTGGAACCTGCCCCGCACTCCTGCCAACCCGGAAGGCTACACAGCGGGCCTTGAACCCGTCCGGGCCTGGATTCGGGCGGGGGATAACATCGGCTTGGCGCTGCTGCCGTCTGGCGTGGTATCGCTGGACGTGGACGAACTCAACGAAACCCGCCGCGTATTGGAAGGGCTGGGCCTGGACCTGGGCGCGTGGTTCGCCGATCCGGCACGGGTGGAAATTCGGAGCGGCAAGCCGGGAAAGGCTAAGTTGCTGTTCCGGGTTCCCACCGGGGCCGAACCCATGCCGCCATCCAAAAAGCTGACGTTCGGGAAGGGCAAGAAGCAAAAGAGCATATTCGAGGTTCGCCACGGTTCAGCGGACGGGGCCACCCTTCAAGACGTGCTGCCCCCATCCGTCCACCCGGATACCGCCTTGCCCTACGAACTGGCGGGCGACGTGCGCCACATGCCGGAGCTTCCCCCGGAACTCTTGGCGCTGTGGCGGGCATGGCCGGACGTGTTGAAGACCTTCGACCCGGATTTTGAAGCCCCCAAGGAAAAGCCCCGCCCCAAGAGCGCCGCGCCCATGGACATCAAGGGCGAACGCAACCCGATAGCCGAATTCAACGCCGCCCACGATCTGGACAGCGTTCTTGAGCGCCACGGCTACCGGCGCAAGGGGCGGCGCTACCTTCGCCCCGGTTCCGAGTCGGGCATTCCTGGCCTAACCATCCTGGAAGGCAAGGGCGGGCACCCGCTCTGCTACTCCCACGGGGGCGACGATCTAAACGACTCGCACGCCCATGATGCTTTCGACGTGTTCCGCATCCTGGAATGCGGGGGCGACTGGAAAAAGGCGCTGGCTTGGAATCCCGAACTCACCGCCCACAATCAACGGCTTTTCACCGAGCAGAAGCGGCAAGAGCGACGAATTCAAGCCGCTGTCGCCCTGTCCTTGGGTTCCCTGTACGTCATCGACGGCGGGCGCATCTGCAAGGCAGACGGCGAGGTTCCCGCCCCGCTGTGCAATTTCACGGCGCGGATAGTCGAGGAAGTCTTAACCGACGATGGCGAGGCAAGCAGCTTGTCTTTCCACATCGCCGGGCGCTTGGGGAGTGGTCAAACCCTGCCCACCATCGAGGTTCCCGCCGAACGCTTCGCGGGCATGTCTTGGGTGACGGGGCAATGGGGTATCCGTGCCTGCATCAATGCGGGCCAATCATCGAAGGACCATATACGGGCCGCGCTGCAAGAGCTATCGGGCGACGTGCCCCGCCGCACCGTCTACGCGCATACCGGCTGGCGGAAGATTGACGATGTGTGGCGCTACCTGCACGCGGGCGGGGCGCTGGGCGAGACAGGCAACCGGGCGGATGTGGAAGTGAACCCCGGACCCGGCAACATGGGGCTTTATCGCCTACCCGACCCACCCGAGGGCGCGGCGCTGGCGGACGCGGTACGGGCAAGCCTCAAACTCCTGGAGCTTGCCCCGCATAAGCTGGAAATCGGCGCGTTGCTGTTGGCTGTGACCTACCGGGCACCGCTGGCCCACTGTGCCCCCATCGACCATGCCGCCCTGTTGTTCGGGTACACCGGGGCGCGGAAGTCCGAAGCGGCGGCGCTGATCCTGTCCCACTTCGGGTAAGGCTTCACGGCGCGGAACTTCCCGGCGAACTGGACCGACACCCATTCAGCCTTGGAAGTGAAGGGCCACGCCGCCAAGGACGCGGTTTTTGCCGTGGATGACTTTAAGCCGCATGGCTCAAAAGGCGAGGTTGACGGCTTCCACGCCAAGGCCGACAAGCTGATACGGGGCGCGGGCAACCAAGCCGGGCGGGGCCGTCTCATGGCCGACCTGAAGCAGCGAACCGCCTACCATGCGCGGGGCTTCGTGCTGGCGACCGGCGAAGACATCCCACGCGGTCAATCACTGCGCGCCCGCTTGACCGTCGCCACCCTGAGCCGCGATCCGCACGACCCACGCAAGGGCGACCTTGACCTTGACCGGCTGACGGTCCTACAGGGCCACGCCCGTTCCGGCACGCTTGCGGCGGCCATGGCCGGTTATGTCCGCTGGCTTGCCCCGCAAATCGACACCCTTAAAACCACCCTCCCCGATGACATTCGGGCACGCCGCGACAAAGCCGCACAGCGCGGCATGAAGGGCCATTCCCGCACCCCCACCGACTTCGCCAGCCTCACCGCTGGAATAGCCACCCTGGCACGCTTCACGGTCGATTGCGGGGCGCTATCGGCACAAGAGGCGCGGGCCTTCGCCGAGCGCTGCGAGAAAGCCTTGTGGAGCCTGTTGGAAGACCAGGCCGAACACCAATCAAGCCAAGACGATGTAACCCGGTTCCTATCCTTGCTGGCGTCGGCGCTCTCGTCGGGCCGTTGCCATGTGTTCGACCTGGACGGAAGCGACAAGGGCTGTCCCACGGAAAAGAGCGGCCATTCCGCCCCGCTGTTGGGCTGGTTCATGGACTCGTTTGGAACCTTCCAACCCAAAGGCGGGCGGGTGGGGTGGATCGAAGGCCAAACCGTTTACTTGGACGGGGACGCGGCCTATTCCATCGTCACCGAGTACGCCCGCGAACAAGGTGGAAATATCGAAGTCACCCAGAAAACCATTTTCCAGCGCATCCACGAGCGGGGTTATCTGGCCCGCATTGAAATGGAGGGCAAGAAAACCCGGCTACAGGTTAGGAAAACCATTCAGGGCGCAACCTTAAGGCTGTATGCGCTGAGATTCGGGGCATTAGTCGAGGAAACCGCTTAACAACTAATCACTAGAGGCACAGGCAATAAACGAAACCAGAACAAACCCCACGCCACCTAAATGCACACTGTTCTAACTCAATCGGATTAACACCATGAATAACACCGCTTTACCCCAAAACATCCTTGAAAAGATGGAAACCTTCCAAGCCAGTAAAGCCGTTTTCCTTGATTGGAAAGGCAAATATGAAGACTTACGCGCCACGGCTTCAAATCAAAATGAAATGGCGCAAGCCGCCGACCTAGAGGCCGAGCAATACGGCGAAGAATTACGCGGCTTGGTGCGGGATTTGGTAAGGGCTGAATCTGGCGATAAGGACACCATCAACGCCATAAGCGGCAAGAAGGAAACCGCCATTAACCTTGCTGCCGAGCATCGGGCGTATGCTGCCGATCTGGTGGCAGAAGCCGAAGCCATGAAAGACAATGGCGTGCTTTTAGCACAGGATTACTTGAGTGATAGAGCGAAGGCCATTCAAAGCTTTGTGGATAGCCAATTCAATGAAATATTAGGCTCCATTGAGGGGCAAATATTAACCGCTGCCAAGTTAAAGGCATGGGGTTATAAGGTAATGCAGAATAATACTGGAAGCGGAACCATTACCGATACCGTATTTCAGGATATTGGAAATTACTTTAAGGGTAAGATGGCGGGCTTTGAGATTGACAAGGCTGCTGACCCAACACTTTCCATGCTAAGTGAACCGGCTAACATAAGTCCATTTAGCATGAATGACTTTAGTAACCCGCTTGCTTTGGTGAGAATTAAAAATAAACAAGCGAAGGGCTAAATAAGGCGGGGCTTTAATCAATGAATAAGGGGAGACTATGCGTGTTCATTGTCCACATTGCGGCGGGTTGGCAGTTATCACAACTCGGAACAAACAAACCGAGACCGTTTCTGATTTGTATTGCCAATGCAAGGCGGTTACTTGCGGGGCTGTTTTTGTATGCCAACTATGGACAAAGCACACCATTAGACCTCCCCTTAATGCGCTGGCGAAAGCCGCAGAATTGGAAAAGGATTTTCTTAGTAAATGCCCGTGAAAAGGCTTACTGTTAAATGGCATTAATAATATAATAATGCCTCAACCATATCTTTTAACTCAACTTATAGAGGGCTAATATCATGGCTACTTGGTTAGCGGTTGAATTCACCGGAAAACCCAACGAACTATCAAGCTTTGTGCAGCAATGCAACAGAGAGGGCAAGAAATTTAAAATTGCCTCAGATACCAAAGGCGGAGTTATAGAACTCAACAATATTATAAAATCCGCTGGTATCAATAACTTTAGCGCGGCCTTAATCAAGGATGACGACTCTTACAAGGCTTTGCTTTAATGATTCGCTGGTGAGTTTAGAGGCAACCTGAGAGGCGCGGACACCATTTCAAATAATGGCCCGCGCCTTTTCATTTGGAAGGTAAGACAATGGCAGTTAAAGCTTTGGAGGATGGCCGGTTTCGCGTCCAGATTGACCGGCAAGGCTGCAAGCGAGTAAGAAAGATATTCAAAGATAGAGAATTGGCTGAAAAGTTCGAGTTGGAATATCTGGAAAAATTCGCTGGATTGCGTGTCACCACACCAAAGAAACGGGTTATCGGAATCAAGAGGAGTAAAGACGAGGATAACCGCAAGCTATCAGAGCTTATCGAGTTATGGAGCAATTACCACGGTGTGAATTTATCGGATTATGAAAAGCGGCGTAGGTGTTTAGATGCGCTGTGCCAAGCGCTTAATGATCCGATAGCGGCACAGCTAACCGCCGAGGATTGGGTAAAGTTTCGCCATCAACGCATCATTTCCGGCACGCCTGAACAAATCATTACCCCCAAGACCTTCAACAACCATCAAGGGTATTTGTGCGCCGTATTTCACCGCTTAAAAAAGTTACGGGTTATTGATTATCAATGCCCGATAATTGCAGTGGAACCAATAAAAGTACAGGAAAGGCAATTATCATATTTGACAACCGAGCAAATAACCCACTTGTTCAGCACCATCAAAACCGGATGTGATAATCCTTCAACTTGGTGGGTTGCGCAAATCTGTATCCGCACCGGGGCGCGATGGGGAGAGGCGGAAGATTTAAAAATTAAGCACTTGCATAACAACCGGGTAACTTTCGAGTTTACCAAAAGCAAGAAAACCCGAACCGTGCCACTTGACCCGGTATTCTTCGCGTCACTGTTGGAATTCGCAAAAGGCAAGTCACCGGAAACCCGCTTATTTTCTTCATGTATCGGGAGTTTCCGCCGTGCTATCGAGCGGGCTAAACTGGAATTACCAAAAGGGCAATGTTCCCATATATTGCGGCATTCTTTCGCATCGCATTTTATGATGAACGGCGGGAACCTATTCAAGCTTCAAAAGATACTTGGACATAGCGATATTAAAATGACCATGCGTTATGCCCATCTTGCACCGGGTTATCTTGATGAAGCGGTAGAACTGAATCCTTTAGCCTAGCTATGTAAGCCATTGAAACCACGGAAAAATAACCCTGTTCATAAATTTACAGAGTCCGCGATTTAAAAAACTCACCTCCGAATAAAGCAATATTTTTCAAAGCCTTGGAAGAATCTAACAGGGCTTGGGGTGGGGCAATTCGTCAGTAAACTTCCGGTTTTATCCGCGAATTTCATCAATTCAATAAGCGCCTTTCACCTCGCGGGAACCCTTGCCGCAAGCGGTTTGGCGCTTTCTTCGACCTCAAAACCCATCAGCAAAGCACCAAAAAAGTGCAAAAACCGGGCGGGCGGGGAGGAGTGCGCTGTACCCCCCCCCGGCCAGT
>NZ_JBTEKS010000187.1:0-8464 GCF_054333355.1 Methylomagnum sp.
GCCGAAAATCTCCCGCGTCTCGGTCTTTTCCTTGGACAGGATGGGCGTGCCGGTGAAGCCGACGATGGCGGCGTTGGGCAGGGCTTTGCGCATATTCCGGTGCAGGGTGCGGCTTTGGCCGCGATGGGCTTCGTCCACCAGCACCAGAATTTCGTCCGAGTCGTTCAGTTCGGGGAATTGGTGGAACTGGATGGATTCCTCGAAGGTGATCTTCTTGGTGCGCTCCTCGCGTTGCGGGGCTTGCCCGTTCGCGCCTTCCACCACCCGGATTTCCTGGCGAGGAATGGTCATGCGGACCTGTTCCGCGTTGCGCCGGGCGTCCGGGTCTTGGTACTTCTGGATCATGGCGAACACGAGGTCCGGGGATTGCTCGCCCAGGATGCGCTGGGTCCGGGCGGTCGCGGTTTCGCGGCGCTGTTGGTCCGCTTCCGAAGGGCGGACAGTTTCGCCGGTCAGTTGGGCGGTTTCCCGTAATTGCTTTTCCAGGTCGGTGCGGTCGGTGATGACCACGATCTTGAACCGACTCAGCTTTTTTAGACCGCGCATTTTGCGGACCAGGAACACCATGGTCAGGCTTTTCCCCGAGCCTTGGGTGTGCCAGACGATGCCGCCGCGCTGGTCCCGTTCCGCGCCTTGGCGGCGGCTTCGACCGGCTAGCAGCCGCTCACAGGTCTTGTGGACGGCCCGGAATTGCTGGTAGCGGGCCACCACTTTGCGGGTTTTGCCATCTACTGGCTGGAACAGGATGAAGTTGCGCACGATGTCGAGGAAATGGGCGGGCCGCAGCATTCCCGCTACCAGGATGTGCTGGCTGGTCAGGCTTTTACCGGCGGGCGGGTTCGGGTCGGGTTCGCGGTAGAACAGCGGCGTTCCCGCTCGGTTGGCTTGTTCCGCGCCGATGGCCCGCTGGGCTTCCGCCGCGTCCCGTTCCGCCGCCGCGTGGGTTGCCTCGCGGGGAATCAGGCCGATTTCTTCGGCGACTTGGGACATGGGCACCGGGCTGGTGTCGGCCCATTCCAGGTAGGCTTCCGGCGGTGCGCCCACGGTGGCGACGCGGGCCTCGAAGAAGTTGCTGACGATCAGCAGTTGGTTGGCGTGGAACAGGCGCTCCACGCCTTCGTCGTCGGGGTATTGCTCGGGGTAGAGCGCTTTGCGCTGGTTGCTGTAGCGCAGCAGTTGGTCGATGGCTTGGGCGAGTGGGTTTTCGATGCCGGGGCTTTTGAATTCGGCGAGTGCCAAGGGCAGGCCGTTCACGAACAGCACGGCGTCCGGGATGATGTGGCCGCGTTCGCTGGCGAGGGCGACCTTGAACTGGTTGATGACGAGGAAGTCGTTGTTTTCGGGATGGTCGAAGTCGATGAACCGCAGCGGTTGCGGGCGTCCGCCGTCCCAGCCGGGCAGACCCTCGGTGACGGTGCCTTTGAGCAGCAGTTCGGTGACGTGGCGGTTGGCTTCCATGAGGCGCATCCCGCCGGTGCTTTCCAGTTGGCGGATGGCCTTGTCGATGCGGGTTTCGTCTAGCCAGGGCTGGCCGTCGGGGCCGGGGTTGAGTTTGCGGAGGGCGGCGGCGAGGCGGGGTTTCAGGAGGACTTCGCGGAAGCTTTGGCGTCCGGTGAGTTCGGGGACATCGGTGTCGCCTTCGAGCCAGGTCCAGCCTAATAACGCAAGTTGTTGGCAGAAGGGGCGTTCTACGAGGAGGGATTCCCATTGGATTTTGGTGTCGCCGTAATTCATGCCCCCTCCGTGTCGAGTCTCTGGTTGGTATTTGTTATTCGGGTACGAAAACTCGCGGACTCAAGCCGAGCCGTTTGACTCGCCGCGAAAATTTGCGGTCATCGAAGGAGGCCATGCTTGCGCATTTCGCATAAGTCGCATGGTGCAGGGCGTCGGCGAAATCCAGGCCATTCGCGTAATTGGCGAGCGCGTTTTCGACGGCGTCGCGTTCTTCGATATGGATTTGCGGCAAGGAAAGCAGGTGGTGCAGCGTGGCGGCGATCTCCGGGGGCTTGAATTGATAGTAGCCCCGCATCACCCATTCGAGTTCGAGCAAGACCGTCCTGCATACCATCAACGGCTGGCCGGATTCGATCAGGCGCTTGGCCGCTTCGCGCTGTTTCAGGCTTTCTCCGTCCGTTTCGTCTTCGATGTAGTACCGGGCCAGGATGTTGGTATCCAGCCCGATCATTCTGGCGCTTCTCCTTCCTTGAACAGCGAAGCCGGGTCGAAATCGGCGGGGATGGCGGGGCGCTTGGATTTCAGCATTCCAAATCCCGGCGTGGCGGTTTCAGGCGGCTCATTCAGTACCCGCAGTTCGATATGGTCGCCGACCAGGGAGAAGCCGAGCTTACTGCCTTTCGATATTCCCAGTCTTTCGCGCAATTCCTTCGGGATAGTGACTTGGCCTTTGGGGCTGATGACGGTGGTTTCCATGGTGGCTCCTAGTTTCGAAAAATCGGGATTAGAAAGCGGAGGACTTTGCGGAAGCTTTGGCGTTCGGTAAGTTCAGGGACATCGGTGTCGCCTTCGAGCCAGGTCCAGCCCAAGTGTTCAAGTTGTTGGCAGAAGGGGCGCTCGACGAGGAGGGATTCCCATTTTACTTTCTTCTCATCAACCCATTGCTCCACAAATTCCGTCCTCTTAAGTTAATCAGGATAGCTCAGTGCCGGAGAATAGAAGCCACTTAATCACCACGGCTCTATAGCACGTTCGTCTGACCTTTTTATCTTTTTAGCTAGAGCCAAGATATCTATCAAAAGATTCTCTTACATATTCTGGGGTAAGCTCTTCTAGCGGCGCATGTTGAGCAGATATAAAATTCCATAGAAAAACCATATTGTCCAAATTGAGGGGGATGGGCACTTCCAACAGCATTAAATTTCTAATCACCTGCGCCTTACTTATTCTAGATAATTCTTTCGCCACGGCGGCATCGGCGTTCAATACATCGACAATAGACTCAGATAGAGATGGCGCTAATCTCATTCTTAAGTTCGTATGCAGCATCGCCGCCCAATTTTTCGCCTTATAATGCCTGTACGCTAATTCATCAAATATTTTTCGCATACTCCACTCAGCAGTTTCAAGAGTGGCGACAACTCCGTTAAGAGCCCGACTAGATTCGTCGCAGCCAATCCAATGACTCGGACACTTATAGCGAAGATCATGCTCTACTTCATGCCAGCCCTCAGAAAGTATTGAGCGAATTTGAACCTCAAACGTTAGATCAATCGGAACTCCTTTTAATGCCCGACCAACGTCAGACTGGAGGTGCGACGGAATCTTGAAAATCAGATTGTACCGAGTAACGGAGAATGTGCTGGCAGATGGCGTATCGATAGTTGATGACTCAGGGTCGAAGGCGTATTTTGAGCACAAAAAAGTCTTTACTATCTCGATATCTTCTTGGAAGTATATTACGACCCTAATGCCGATGGCGTCTTGGATTAGCTTTCCTTCAATGCTGTATTTTTCGGGCTCTTTAGAAAGTTTCTTATTAATTGAATAATCGGACTTCCCTCTTCCAAAGACACGGCTTAATATTCCTACTGAGTCCAAGTCATGCTCAATCTCTCGTCGCAGAATTTCTGCATTCCAACGAAATACGTCAGTGAGCATGTTGGCTCTCCAGCAATATCTTCTGGATATCCGATATATTTTCTTGGTTAATGGTTATCAAGCTGTTTCTTGTGGTTTCAACAATAAGACCCTTTTTTTTCATTCGCCACACGCTATCATAAAGCCTTTCTGAATTATATATCCTAGTTGGGTAGCATAATACTTTAAGTGGCTTAAAGATGGGTCTTGATGGCATATGTTCATAGGACTCCCCAATTGGCCATAACTTTTTTAGAATGAATGCTTCGATATTCAATGAGCAGTCATTATTAGGTGAATCACTCGGGTCAGTAGGGCGATGGCTAATTGCCTTAATAAATTCTGGGTCGCCGCTTCCCCCAAGCACAAAGATTGGAGCTCGCGATTCTGAGATTGGAAGAACACAATTATAAAATCTGCAATTCAAAAAGGTTACGTTATCCATATTTTGCAAGTTAAACCTGCATTTGCTAAATTGACACTCGTTGAATTGAAAGTTACTAATAAGGAATTCCCCAATTTCAATGTCGGTAAACGTGATGCCCTCAGCCTCGCCTTCACTTAATGGAAATAAAATTTTATACATGAGATCGATTGAGATTTCGATCCGAGAGCCAATATCGAGAAATGGTAGTGACTCATTGAGTTGCTCATATAGTCGCGAGCGAGAATCCGGGTTGCGGGGTTTATAAGAACCTACTGCCGGCTCGATGAATCTCAGATCGTCACTCATCCAATCTGGCATCAAGAAAATGTTTTCTGCAACGTAATTACCAAAGGCAAATTCGTTCACGAAGGATATTTTATTTGGGTCATTAGCGCTGCGATCTAGTAAAGCATGGCTAGCAAGCTTATTTGCTATCTCTTCTCGGTTTGGCTTGTCAGTTACTGGATACCTTGTTCGTGTGTCATCCAAGGCTTTTTGCTGAGAAGAAAGTATATAGCTAATAATATAATCTCGCTCTTCCGCAGTATATCCGCATTGCATCATGTCGTGAGCAATAGAACGAAGAATAGAATGTTGTACCTCGATATCCATTCGAAGGTCTTGGCGCTCCCTCTCGCGGTCAAGCATATATGTGAAATAGCTCTCAACTATAGATTCTGGATTTGATACTGCCTCTAAGAAGGACTTTTCATTTATGCAGCGTAAATATGAAAGAAGAACAGGGTTTGCCATCGCCTCAATCCGTAGATCGGCCTGCTCAAGTTGGCAAAGTCGGCTTTCCGATAGCCAATCAGTTACTCGTGGTTCTTGAATCCTTATTCGGATAAGCCGGAAGTTAGTTGCGTGGCGGTCAAGCCATTGATGAAATTCATCACCATCGAACAGGACAGTTCTACGAGTGGTTATTATTATTTTTGCATGCCCCGTTAGTAGTTCACTCACTGTCTCCAGCATCGGTTCTTGATTTTCAAACGAACCTGTATCGTCATCTTTCCTTAGCAATTCATCAAATCCATCTAGAATGGTTATTATTCGTCCATTTCGGATTTCTGATTGAACTAACCTTGAACTTAGCAAAGGAAATGATCGGTCAATCTCATCGAGCAATATGTACCTAAATATTCTCGCCTGTCTATTTCGTGAAAGTTCAGC
Source organism: Methylomagnum sp. (assembly GCF_054333355.1). NCBI lineage: Bacteria > Pseudomonadati > Pseudomonadota > Gammaproteobacteria > Methylococcales > Methylococcaceae > Methylomagnum > Methylomagnum sp. The sequence goes on from NZ_JBTEKS010000187.1 coordinate 5,195, forward strand.
ATATAAAGGCAAGTGACTTTCATCCTCCGCTAATAGTTTGAGAATTTCAAAAGCCGTGCAAGTCTTGCCGAAGCCTGCGGCCGCCTCAATTAGAAATAGTATTGGCTCGTCTGTATTGATTAGACTTAAAACTTCTTCTGCGGGGCTTAAATCTCCGTCTTTTCCATTGATTTGGTAAGGGGATTTTATGTAGTCGTATTTGGCATCCTTCCCATAGACAGATACAATATTTGTCGAGAACCTTCGGTAGTCCTCAAGCAAGCGATGCCGAGTTGATTCGACGGAGAAAAAACCTTTAAATAGCTCGCTTTCTGCTTGTTCTGGCGAGACCACGAGCCTCGTCGTGCATGCATAACCCGATTTCGAAAAGCTCTCAAAGGCTTTTTCAGTCTTGGCATCACTATCAAGTTTAACAATTTCGGCGTTATGAAAATAACCATTCTTAAGCGTGAAAACAAGGATGCCGTCTTTCGATTGGTCGCTAGCCAATTGGAAGCCGTAGCGTTTATAAATATCGATAATCCGTTGTTTCATTTCAACGCTCAAAAGTCTCATAAATCAGTAGTCTTGGTAAATGCTTATTTGTTATTTTAAATAGAGCTTATAGCGAAAACTATGGCGGAACGCCAACTAACCGGCTAAGTCCCTATCTGGTAAGTATCAAGAGCCACCCCATCTCCCCCAGCCATCCCCAAGCCACCCCAATATGCTCACGGGTAAACAGGTTCTCCTTCCGCCGATTCTACCCGCAAATCTGCGCATAGGCTTCCTCGGGATTGGTGGCCGGTGCGTTCGCCTTTGGGCCACCCCGATGCGCCACCCAATGCACCGTGGATAATAATTCCATTCCATAGGGTGTTTCAAATCCATCCACTAGCTGCATGATGCGGACAATCCGGGCGAGTGAGTCACCCGCCGATTTCAGCCAGTCGGCGGCGAGGGCTTCCGCGTCGCCGATCAGTTCGATGATGCGATCCGGCTTGGGGCTGTCCCCGTAGCCGCGAATGTAATGCCCCTCCAAGGTTTCCAGCACCTTGTTGAGATTGGGGGCGTAAGGGCCGTAGTGTCCGGCTTCGTAGTTCAGCCGTAACGGCTCCCCGGCGGCTTGCAGGAAATAGGCGAGCTTCTGCACTTCCAGCAGGCTTAGCCCGCCGTCGAGCGGCTGGTAATCGCCCATCAGCTTGAGGAACAGGGCGCGGGCTTGGGTCAGCTTCGGGCGTTCGGTGCGTACCGGCATGGCCTTGGCGTCGGGTGCTCCGGTCGGCTCGAACAGCAGCACGCGCACCTCGGGCAGGGCCGCGAAGGCGTGTTCGATCATGGGCCGCACCACCCGCCAATCCAGCCCGCCCAGGCCGCAGCCCAGCGGCGGGACGGCGATGGAGCGAATCCCCAAGCGCCGCACGTCCGCCACCAGCGCCGTGAGTCCCGCCGCCACGTCGTCCAGCCGGGACGGGCCGCGCCAGTGGCGCTTGGTGGGGAAGTTGATGATGTAGCGGGGATTCACGAGGCCGCCGTTGTCGTGGATGAACATCCGGCCCGGCACGACTTCCCCGCGCTGGCAGGCGTCTTCGTAAAGCTTGTAGTTGGCCGGGAACGCCTGCTTGAACTGCAAGGCGATGCCTTTGCCCATCTGGCCCACGCAGTTCACGGTGTTCACCAGGGCTTCGGCATCGGCTTCCAGCAGGTTGCCTGTGGCGATTTCGATCATGGTCCGCACTCCCGGTAATACCAGCCGCTTTTTACCTTCACTGGCGGGCGGCTTCGTTGTGGATATTGGTCAAGTATGGCTTCGGCTTTGGTCTTGGTCGATTCGTTCAGGACGCCGATGCCGCCTATCTGCGCCCAGTCCAGCGAGCGCCAGACCAGGAATTCCGCCTGTTTGCGGCGCTGGCGGTCGCCGTCATCGTCGGTGTTCTGCCAATACTGCGCCGCGACGATTTCCCAATCCACCGCGTCCAACTGGTTCAGGTCATCGAACCAGCGAGTGAGGCGGTTCAAGCCGTGGCCGTCCGAGAACACGAACCGCGCCCCGCTGGCGGCCACGCGCTCCACCGTGGTGACGAGATAGACCAGGGGTTCCTGGCCTTCGGAATAGCCCGGCACTTGGCCGGTCTTGAGTTTGAGCAGCATCACCGACAGCGGGCCGAAGTAGAACGGCAGGTAATCGTGGATCGAGCCGCACGGGCCACAGGGCACCTGCTTTTCGCGGCGGCTGGCCTGCACGTCGGCGTCGTGGATGGTGTGGTAGGGCAGCCCGTCGTCGGGCGTGAAGTTCGGCGCGTGGAGCGCCCCGCGCCGGAGCAGCGTCGGCAGGTTGTCGATGTGGACCAGCCGGTAAAGCAGCGTTGGGCGGGGAATCTGGCCGGGCATTAGGGCAGTTCCAGGTCGGGCGGGACGCGGACTTGGCCGGTGAGGAGGTCGGCGATTAATCCCTGTTTGAGTTGCCGCAGAATGAAAAGCTCTCGCTGTTCGGATTCAAGTTCCTCGTTTGTACCTTCGATTAAATCGAGAATTACACTTTGCTCTGTGAGGGGAGGGAAAGTAATGAGTGTTTTCTGCAAGTCGTCGAGGTCGAGTTTCTTTGTTCCGTGTGTGGCCTCCGTGGCTTTTCTAAGAAACTTCCAATCATTCGCTAAAAACCAATAGGCCAAAAACTTTGTATTCAATCCCTCGCGGCCACGAATCGCTTTAATATCTTGGTTAAAAGCAAACGGTCTGCAATTTAGGCAAACCGGGAACGTATGGGCAAGAATCATTCCCCGAACGACGATAAATAGTGTTCCCGACGGCATTATTTTGGATGAGTGACTCGCGGCTTCCTCGGTTACATGATCGCTCGTATCATTCAACTCAAACCGCTTCATATCCTTCGGAGTCAAAAGTGGGAAATTACCCCGCCAATATTCCGGCCTGCTTTTGCTTGGAGTTCCCCCACTGTAGAAATCAACCACATTCCCTAAGAAATCCGATTTCCATGTTTCAGGATAGTCTCCATCTTCAATATCACGTATCTCTCCATTCTCATCCACCCCGCACGTCAACAGGTCATGCAGCATTCCGGCGCGTACCTGCTTGAGCTTGGCAATCAGGACTTCGGACTTTTCGATGGAGTCGTCGAGGGCATCAAGAATTAGACATGTTCCCTACCTAAGTTGTTGTTTTCAATGAGAGTTTAAAGTTCCAGAGGCCCGCTCCAATATAAATAAAGGTATCTAATAAATGTGTCAGATGATTTCTTGAGCGATGCACCAAACTATGCAGACATTTCAT
>NZ_JBTEKS010000188.1:0-8461 GCF_054333355.1 Methylomagnum sp.
CCCCGGCCAGCCAGGGCAACGCCTTTTCCGCCACGGCGCGGGCGGGCGAAGCTTCGTCTGACGCTACCTGCGCCCGTGCGCGGGAATGCTTCGAGGAAAGATTGGCAGCCATCGTGATCCCTCCTTTACATGTGAAATCAAGCGTAGGTCGGGCATGTATTCCCATGCCCGACATTCCCGATGCCGAGCAATCATCGTCGCGTCGGGCATGAGCACATGCCCGACCTACGGGTTTGCGATAAAACGGCATCACTTGTCGGCGACCGCCAGATAGGCGACCGGCTTGGTAAGGCTCACGACCACGTAGGCGGGCACCTCGCCGCCGGGCGGGTTGAAGTCCACCACATCCTTGGCGGGCACCTGCCGCCAGCGCTTGCCGTCGGTCGAATAGACCACGCGGACCTTCTTCACCGCCTGCGCCCGCCCTTGATAAGGCAGTTTCACCAAGGCACCGGGCTGGGAGAACGCCGTCAGTTTGGTCTTGCCCGCATCGCTGGCGGTGATCGAGAAGATGTCGGACACCAGATTGCCGAAGCCGCCGCTCTTGACGCGCTTGCGCTCGGCCAGCACCGGCTCGCGGGCTTCGGCCTCCACCCGCGCATTCTGGAGCGTGCCCCGGTTGATGAAGTTGCCGGGCAGGATCAGGGCGAAGCGGCGCAAGGATTCATGGCCCACGGCGGGGTTGAACAGCAGCCATTCACCGCTGTTGATGCGCTGCATCAGGCGATTGCCGGAGGCGCTGGTCAGCCCGGCGAAACCGGCGGCGGCACCCGCCTCGACCGCGTTGAATTCCCCGGAAACATCCCGCGCCATCTGCGCGTCGAGGATGGACATGGACGGGTTGATCTTGCTGGCATACAGCACGTCGGACACGTTCTCGGTGATGCGCCCGTTGGCGTCCACCTTGTAATAGGGCATCCCGAGCTCCACGACGCCCTCGTCCACCAAACGACCGTCGGGCAGCTTCGCCACTTCCGCCACATTGCCCTCGCCGTACAAGCCATTCACGGCCAGCAGCGAGTTGATGGAGCCATTCTGCTTGCGGGCGTGGCAATCGGTGCAGGGCACGGCCTCGACGGCGGGCCGGGTCTGGTGGGTGACGATGTACTCGTTGGATTCGATGTAGACGAACCGCACATCGGGGTTCTTGTAGCCCTTGCCTTTCAGCAGGTTGTCATAGGCCCGCTTCCAGGCTTTGTAATCGTCGTAAGTCGCGGGCGTGCCGAACTCCCCGGCGGCGTTCACCGGCACCTTGCCGATTTCCTGCTGGCTGGCCGGGTCGATGATGGCCCCGTAAGCCTTGCCGTCCGCGCCGGTCTTTTTCTCAAAGACGGACTCGCGCTCATAGCGGTACAGCACCCGCCCGCTGGCCCTGTCCTTGGCATAGAAGCGGGTCGCGGGCTTGTAAGGGATGGACTTCATCTTGCCGTTTTCGGCCAGCCGATAACGGTAGCGCAGCTTGATGGGTTCGCCGTTATACGTGACGTTGCTGATATGGCAGGTCTGGCAGGCCACCACGTCCAAATGGACCTGAGTAACTTTATTCAGCGTATCCGGGGCGTAACCGGCCATGTCGCCGTTGGCCTTCCATAGTTCGCGATGCGCGTCGAGGATGGTCTTGTGGCCGGAGGGCAGCGCCGGAGTCTTGGCGGTGTCGTGGCAGTATTCGCAAGAGAACGGACCCGGCTGCTTGTCCAGGTCGTTGCGGATGTCGGCGTCGCCATCGCCCTTGGGGAAATTGTGGTCGGCGTCCAGGTCGATGTTGGCGAACAGCGGCTTGTAATACTGCTTGGCGTGGCAGGCGTTGCAGTTGTCGATGACCCGGCTCTCGCCCGTGTCGTCCAGCCAAGTGGTGCCCTTATGCACATCGTCCATCGAGTCGGGAATCAGCACGCCGTCCGCGCCGCCGTGCTGGACGGATTCCTCGCCGAAGCCGTAAAAACCGCGCCGACTGCTCTTCACCTTGGCGGAGACGCGGTTAATGCCCGCCCCGGCCAGATGGCACATCATGCAGTTGTCGCTGCTCGGGAAGCGGCGCATGGGGATTTGAATCTTGGCGCTGCCGTCGAACGCCTCGCGGTTCCATTGCAGGGTGGGCAAGCCCTGGCCGTTCAGGGCTAATTGGTAATCAGGTTTGGGCGTGTTCGGGGTGATTTGTCGCGCCACGGTCAAGAGATTGGCGCCTTCGGCTAAATCGGGCCGGACGTTGAGGAATTCGAATAGCCCCGAGTTGGCGTAGCGGAAGAAGCCGCCCTTGACGAACTTCTGGTCCTGCAACCAGCCCCAGTGATTGAACGCGGTGTCGGTCTTGTCCGCGCCGTCGTTGCCGCCCAGTCCACTCGCGGGGAATTTCTTCAACAGCGAGAAATCGGCGTGGCAGGTCAAGCAGTCGGCTTCGCGGACGCCGCTTTTCCGCCAGTCCCAGCGGACCAGTCCGCCGTTGCCGTTGCGCTCGAAATAATCGCCGTCCTTGTCGACAATCTTATTGTCGGGCATCTGGTCGTAGCGGACGCCAGTGCGGTCCAACTCTTCCCAACCGCCGCCGAAATGGCAGGAGCTACACGCCTTGACGAAGCCCGCCGCGCCCCAGTCGGCGAAGTCCGCCGCGCTTGAGTTGCTCTTCTTGGCGAGGGCGCCGGTGCTGCTGCCCTGCATACAGTTGTAGCCGCCGAAATAGCCGGGCGACACCAAGTGCGGCAGGCCATGCTTCTTGCCGAAAGAATCGTCCGCCTCGTCCCGCCCCTGCTCGAAGTGGTAGGCGTGGTTCATCTTGTCGTAGTCGTGGCAGCCCGAGCCGTTGCCATTGCCGCAGCTCATCTTCGTGCTGTAGGGCTGGCCGGAATTGAGGACGTGCTGGCCGGCTTCGTCGAGCAGTGGAATCGCCGGGTGCAGGACAGTCTGGTCAAACACGTTGGCCGCCGCGAACGCCACGCCAGGGGCCGACAGCAGCATCAGCCAGCCGACTATCGCCTGCATAGCGAGGATGAACGCGAAATTCCGACCTTTTCTCATTTGAATGCTGCCCTTGGCGACACGACGAATTACGGCTTGAATCACTGGCCTACCCGGAAAAACCAGTCGGCCCTGAAAGTTTGAGCCGGAGAATCAATGCAAAAACCATTCCATATGCCAACACTAGGGGATGCGGCGAACCGCATGGCGGAAACATCAAAAATTTGCGTCATATCCCGCAACGAACGCAGTCCGCGCTCCGCAATTTTTCCATTCCGTCCGACAGCTTAAGTTCGCTTACCGACCGAAGCGGCGGATTTTCGCCCGCCGCAATAGGATGGATGGCGTGGCCGTGCTCCATTTGCTGCATATACCGCGACGAATGCGTCATATGCCATACCAACAAATTTTACAGTCACGCCCGGAGTACGCCGACCAACGGTTCGGCATTGGGCCAATACGCTTTTTTCACTTCAAAAGCATTCTTCGGTTCAAAGAATGCCAGCAGCGTGTCATGGGTCAGGCGGTTGATTTTTATTCCCCGCAGCAGCCTATTTTTTGTTGAACGTCCCCTCGGCGAAAAGCTGATTCCCGGCGGCGCCGATGGCCCTAAGCCGCATCCGGTCCCGCGCCGCTGGCTGGGGCAGGCCGGGACCACGCGGCGTCACCAGCAGTTCGCAATAGCCCGTCTTCTGTTGCAGAGCGCCCCGGCGTTTCAGCAGGTCCACCTTGTAGTTGGCGGTGAAGGGCTTCTTGGTGGTTCCGGTGAAGTCGAGTGAACAATCGGCGTAGGCCATGCCATTGCGGGTGAATTCCAGCAACACTTCCGTGTCCCCCGCCGTCGCCGCGTCGGTGATGCCGAGCGCCGGACTGGGCAAGGGTATCTTGAGGGTGCCGGTGAACTTTTCCTGCTTGGCGGCGATGGTGCGGGTGAAGCTGCCCTTGGTCCGGGTGCCCGCCGTGTCCTTGACCTGAGCGACGATGGCGGGGTTGGACGGCGCTGGTGCCGGAGTTGGCGTGGTGGCGGTGGCGCCGGTCGCGGCGTCGTAGCCGGTCAGGACCGGGCCGGAACTGAGGGCGCTCACGGCGAGCAACAGCCCGGCGATCCGCAGAGTTTGCGGTGGATTCAGTCGCATGGGTGGTTTCCTTTCGAGGCTTGGCATGCCCCTCTCCCGACAGAAAGAGGGGCGGGTCCGGGCAGGCGCTTAAAAAATCCCTTCCAGGAAACTCGCGTTGTTGGTGTCGATCACCACGGCGGCGGCGTCGCCGGTCTGGAGTGTCGGCAACCCTCGCTGCACGCCCGGCGTCACCAAGTCCAAGTCGCAAATGCCGTAGCGCTCTTGCAGGACGCCGCCCCGGTCGTAGATTTCGATCTTGTACTTGGCCGAGCCGGTGGCCTTTTTCTTGTTCATCTGCATCGACTTCAAATCGAAATCGCATTCCGCGTAAGGCTGGCCCGAACGGCTCAGCGTCAGCGTGAGGGTGGCGTTCTGCGCGGCGGTCCTGTCGGCCACGGCCAGGGCGGCGCTGGGCACGGGAAGCGTGGCCTCGGCTTCAAGCTGGTTGCCCCGGAGCTTTTGCTTGAGCTTCACCTCGCCCCGTGCGCCCGGCTCCACCGTGCCCGCGAGGGTGGCGCGGACGACCTTGGCACCGCCATTTCCGCCGGAATAGCCGCTTTTGTCGTGGTCGTCGGAGTCGTTTTCTGAATCGCCATCCTTGTCCTGATCGTGGGAATTTTCGGTGTGGTTTTCCGGGTGGCTTTCATTCTTAGAGGCGAAGGCCGGGGAGGCCAGCCCTAGGGCGGTAATCAGGGCGGCGGCGATGAGGCGGGTGGTGAACATGGAATCGGTTTTCATGGCGATGCTCCTTGGTGTCTATACAGGCATTGATGGGGCGGTTGGGATATCCGCCTGTCGCCAGAGGAATTGCACCGATGATGCCAATCATTTAAATATTTGATATTAATAAAGTTTTTTATTTTGGTGGGGCCATGGAGCCGTTACCAAGATTGCAGCCCCGCAAACAATGACTGCAATTTCGGTATGGAAAGGAGAACGGGCGTCCCGCCCGTTCACAGAGCAGGGATGGGTGCAGCGCAGCGGAACCCATCGCCACACGGCGGTGCGGCTATGTGGAAAACCAGCTTCTTGTCCCCTCTCCCAGCGGTTAGGGTAAGGGGGATCAAACACAGGCTTTCTTCCATTTCGACCCGGCAGCCCACTTGAACACATAGGGAAATGGCAGAAAAAACCCCCTTGGGAATCCCCTCACCCCAACCCTCTCCCGCTGGAGAGGGAGGAGCCGGGCGAACTCACACAGATCGCGTGGTTGCCCTGCAAGATGGCCGTACTCCCTGGATTTTCAGCGTGATCCGGCGGGTATCACCAGCAAGGTCTTGACCCGCCCATCCGCCCGGCCGGCCCGCACATAGCCGATGGCGCCGGGCGTGGCGGCGACGAAACGCAACACGGCCTCCTCGGAGGCCAGCACGTCCGGCGGGTTGACGCCGTGGAAATACTGCTGGTTCCAGTAGTCTTCCTGGTCCTCCGGCAGGGACTCGAACACCGCCATCGAAAAGGCCCGGCGCAGCGGATCGGCGGCGGGCAGGTTCACTGGAATCCAGCGCTTGCCTTGGCCGTCCACCAGGCTCTTGCGGTGATAGACCAGCTTCACGGTGTCCGGCGACAGCTTGTCCAGGGGGCTTTCCGCCGCCGCGACCACGGCGATGGCCTCGGCTGCCAGCGGGGCACGGGGACCGGGAAGCCCGGAGAGGATGAGGGCTAGCATCGCCCGGCCCAGGCGTGGCGCGGCCATCAGAACAGCACCGCGAAGGAGCCGTACAGGCCATCGGGGGCCGCCGCCTCGTTCTGCGTCCCGAGCCGGTATTCCACCTTCCACACCAGCGGTGGAAGCGGCCGGAACGCCAGGCCGAACACGCCGAGTTGCGCCGTCGAACCCTGTTCCTGCTGGAACATTTCATAGCGGCCCACCGCATACCAGTGGGCGCCCAGCGGAGCGAGGCCCTGCGCGAAGCCCTGCACGAGGTCGCGGCCACCGCCCGTCCGGTAGACCCATTCGGAACTCACTTCGAATTGCCGCCACGACCAAAGGCCTTCGATGCCCACCAAGTTGTAGCGGCCTTTTCGGGCGGTGTTCAATTCATAGCTGGCATAGGACAGGCCGATTTCCAGGTGGTCGGCCACGGCGTAGAGCAGGTGTCCGCCCAGGGCGTTCTCGAAGGGGTTTTCCGAGCGGTAAGGGTCCAGGGATTCGGTGAGGTCGGCGTACAGGGCGTAATCCAGGCGGCGCCCATCCACCGGCAAGCCGCCGTGGGCCATGAGTCCGGTGGCGTGCTTGGAGAACAATTGCTCGGTGGCGACGGGCCGGGTGGTGGTCCACACCAGGGGATTGGCGTGGAGCAGGTTCCAGCGGCCAATGGGCGTCAGGAATTTGCCGAAGCGTAGAGAGAAGCTGTCGTCGAACAGCCGGTCGATGTACGCCCGCTCCAGCTCGAAATGGGCGTCCTGGGCGCCGAACCCTTGATGTTCGCCCGCACTCAGGGCATCGCCGACTTCCGTTTCCGAAAAATACCGCCAGTGGCCGCTGCCATCCTCCCAACTGGTTAACAGGCTTAAGTCACTGACCGCGAAGCTCCATGCCCCCGAGCGCGGCGCCTTGGCCACCAGGCTGGCGTAACCGCCCAGCCGCAGGCCGGTCTGGCCCAGCGCGTAGCCGCGCCCTAGTTGGTAGCTGCCGGTTTCCGCTGGGGTGCCCGCCGCCGAGAATAGGAGCAATAGGACTAAGGAGACGAATCGGGATAAGTGGACGGGCATGGATTTTGTTTGTAGTAGCGCCTTTAGGCGCGGCTGGCGGGCACCAGGATTCGGCCCGGAATGTTACATTAAACCTACACCCAAAGTGGATCATCCCGCCCATGACCATCCGCCGCCTGCTACTCGTCGCCTTCCTATCGCTGACCTTCCTCGCCACGGCGTTGCTGGCGGGCCTGTCGTTCTTCGCGGCGCGGGCGGCGCTGGCCTCGGAGATTGGCCGGAATCTCAACAAGGACGCGGCCATCCTCATGGAGCAGGTGGACATGCTGCTGTTCGAGCGGCTGCAAAACGTCCATTCCTGGAGCCATCTGGACATCATGCAGGAGTCCCGCGTCGATGACGTGGACAAGCGGCTGGCCCGGTTCCTGGCGGACATCCGGCTCGGCTACGGCGAGATGTACCGCGAATTGTTCTATGTGAACGGGGCCGGACGGGTCGTCGCGTCCAGCGAGCCGGGTGCCATTGGCCGGGGCTTCGAATCGCAGCCCGCCTGGGCCGGCACCTCGGTGCCGGGGGGCGAGGTGTTCATGGAACCTCTGCGCCTAGCTCCGCCCTACGCCACCGCCGAACTGCTGATCCGGGCGCCCGTGCATGATCCCTATGGCGGGGCGGACATCGGTCAGTTGTACGGCGCGTTCGACCTGGTGCGGATATTCCGGCTGTTCGACCAGGCCGAACATTCCACCGCCGGGACGCGCTTCGTGGCGTTGCTCGACCGCGACGGGCGGCTCATCGCGGCCTCCGAAGCCCTGCGGCAACGGGGCTTGCTGCTGGGTTCGGCGTTCGCCGCTTGGCGCCCCGACGGCCCCCTCTCGCCCCTGGGAGAGGGTTGGGGTGAGGGTGTCGTAAATCAGCTTGCTTCCTCCGTGCCGGTGCGGGATGGCGCTCCGGCCACGGAGGGCGAAGTGCTGGCGGGTTACGCCCGGTCGCGGGGCTATCAGGGCTATCCGGGGCTGGGCTGGTCGTTGCTGGTGTTCCAACCAGCGGAACAGGCGTTCCAGCCCATCCGCGCCCTGTTGTGGCTGTTCTGCGTGGCCTTCCTCGCCACCGGCTGGGTGGCGGGCGGCGTCGCGCACGGGGTGGCGGGGCGCATCGCCCGCCCGCTGGTGGGGCTGACCGCCTGGGCGCGGAACTTCATGCGTACGGCGCCCCAGCCGCCGCCCCGGATTTCCGGCACCCGCGAGGTGCGCGAATTGGGCCGGGCCTTCGGGCAGATGGTGGACGACCTGGAGCAATCCCGCCAACAGGTCATCCACGCCGCCAAGCTGGCGGTGGTGGGGGAAATGGCCGCCATCATGGCCCACGAGGTGCGGACGCCGCTGGGCATCCTGCATACTTCGGCGCAAATGCTGCGGCGTGAACCGAATTTAAGCGCCGAGGGCCAGGAAATGACCCAGTTCATGCTGGACGAATCGGCCCGGTTGGGCCGGCTGATTTCCACCCTGCTGGAATGCGCCAAGCCCCGCCCGCCGACCATGAAGCCGAGCGATGTCCACGCCATCCTGCGGCGGGTGGCCGACCTGCTGGCGGCGCGGGCGCGTAAGAAAAAAATCGCCATCGAATGGCGGCTGACCGCCGCCGACCCCGTGATTCCCTGCGACGAGGAACTATTGATGCAAGTGTTTTTGAACCTGGTGATGAATGCCCTGCAAATCCTGCCCGACGGCGGGCGGATC
>NZ_JBTEKS010000189.1:0-8458 GCF_054333355.1 Methylomagnum sp.
GCGGTGGTCAGAAACCGCCATTCCAGCCCCTCGCCGAAAGATTGACCATACTTCTTCATGGCCTCGGGCGTGTCGTGTTCCGGGTTGAAGCTGAGGGTGACGAGGCGCAGTTGCTTCGCCAGGTCCGGCTCCTTGAGCAAGCGGGCTTGCAGCTTGTGGAAGACGGCGGTGGCGAGGGGGCAGCCGTTCACGTCGCTGCATGTGGCGTAAATGAAGCTGAGCAAGGTCAGCTTGTCGCCGTAGAGATCACGCAGATTCAGCGCCCGCCCATCGGTGTCCAGTACCTTGCCATCGGCGGCGAGGCCCAGCGACGGCAGAGTGTACGAGCCGGGCGCGGGCAGCTTGAAAGGCAGGTCTTTGTAGCCGGGGGCGAGTTTGGCTTCGGTGTCGGCGGCTTGGGCGGCGGTTAGGCCGAAGGCGCAGAGGGTGGCGATGGCGAGACGGATTAGCTTCATAATTCAATACCTTAAATTTATAGGATGGGTGGAAGCGCATTCTGTGAGGCTTCGTTTCCCGTGGAAGCCTCCCGGCGCCGCAACCCATCATTCGGATTGGCGCGATGGGTTACGGCGCACAGCAAAAACCACGGGCGCTTCGATCCCATGCCATGTGCGCCTCCACCCATCCTATAACCCTGATTTAGATTCGAAATGGACTGTACGCAATGATGAACGAAGACCGTGGGAACGATGCTAGAAAATAGCCATCCGCCGCCCAACGGCCAAGCCGGGACTCCCACAACCTCCGTCGGAATGACAATAAAATTCGAGGAATCCGCATGACCACCGACCGCGACGCCTACGGCGCCCTAAACCCCAAAGACATCCCTGCCCTCAAACGGGCGCTGGTGAACCGGCTGATCTACTCCATCGGCAAAGACCCGGTGGACACCCAGGAACGGGATTGGTTCGTCGCCCTGGCCCACGTCGTGCGCGGCCTCCTGACCGTCAAGTGGATGGAGTCCATGCGCGACTATTACCTACAGGACGCCAAGCGGGTGTACTACCTGTCCATGGAATTCCTGATTGGTCGCACGCTGAACAACGCCCTGCTGAACATGAACAGCCTGGACGAATTCAAGCAGGTCTTGGAGGACGTGGGCCTGCGCCTCGACAGCGTGAGCGAACACGAAGAGGAAGCCGCCCTCGGCAACGGTGGCCTGGGCCGACTCGCCGCGTGCTTCCTCGACTCCCTCGCCACCCTGCAAATGCCCGGCTTCGGTTACGGCATCCGCTACGACTACGGCATTTTCTCCCAGCAAATCGAGAACGGCTGGCAGGTGGAGCATCCCGACAACTGGCTGCGCTACGGCAACCCCTGGGAATTCCCCCGGCCCGAGGTCATCTACCGGGTGCAGTTCTGTGGCCGCAGCGAGGAATACCGGGACGACTCTGGCCGGACCCGCCAGCGCTGGGTGGACAGCGAGGACGTCATGGCGATGGCCTACGACATGCCCGTCCCCGGCTACGGCGAAGGCACGGTCAACAATTTGCGGCTATGGTCGGCCAAGGCCACCCGGGATTTCGAGTTGCGCTACTTCAACGAGGGCAACTACATCAAGGCGGTGGAGCAGAAGACCCAGTCGGAGAACCTCTCCAAGGTGCTGTACCCCGACGACACCACCCAGATGGGCCGGGAGCTGCGGCTCAAGCAGGAATATTTCTTCGTCAGCGCCTCGCTGCAAGACATCCTGGGCCACTACATCACCGACCACCGGCCCTTCGACAACCTGCCCAACGAGGTAGCGATTCAGCTCAACGACACCCATCCCTCCATTGCCATCGCCGAGTTGATGCGGGTCTTGGTGGACCTGCATGGGGTGGAATGGGACCGGGCCTTCGACATCACCGTCCGCACCTTCGCCTACACCAACCACACCTTGCTGCCGGAAGCCCTGGAAACCTGGTCGGTGCGGCTGTTCGAAAAGCTGTTGCCGCGCCACCTGCAAATCATCTACGACATCAACAAGCAATTCCTGACTGAGGTGAGCCGCCGCTTCCCCAACGACATGGACTTGATCCGGCGCGTGTCGCTGATCGACGAGGACCAGGGCCGCCGGGTGCGCATGTCGCATCTCGCCATCGTCGGCAGCCACAAGGTCAACGGCGTCGCCAAGCTGCACAGCGAGTTGATGCAAAGCACCATCTTCCGGGACTTCGCGATGATCTTCCCGGAGCGCTTCATCAACATCACCAACGGCGTCACCCCGAGGCGCTGGCTGAATCAGGCCAACCGGCCCTTATCGACGCTCATCACCGAATCCATCGGGCCGGGCTGGGTGGCCGATCTGGACCAGTTAAAGAAACTGGAGCCGCTGGCCGAGGACGCGTTGTTCCGGCGCCGGTTCCACGCCGCGAAGCAGGAGAACAAGCGCAAGCTGGCGAACCTGCTCATGGACCGGCTGGACATCGCCATCAATCCCGCCAGCCTGTTCGATGTGCAGATCAAGCGCATCCACGAGTACAAGCGGCAGTTGCTCAACCTGCTGCACGTCGTCACCCGCTACCAGCGCATCAAGGACAACCCGGCGGCGAACTGGGTGCCGCGCACGGTCATCTTCGGTGGCAAGGCCGCGCCCGCCTACTGGATGGCGAAGCTCATCATCAAGCTCATCAACGATGTGGCGAACGTGGTGAACCACGATCCGGTCACGCGGGAGCGGCTGACGGTGGTCTTCGTGCCCGATTACAACGTGTCCCTGGCCATGGACCTGATTCCCGCCGTGGACCTGTCGGAGCAGATTTCCACCGCCGGCATGGAGGCGTCCGGCACCAGCAACATGAAGATGACCATGAACGGGGCGCTGACCATCGGCACCCTGGATGGGGCGAATATCGAGATTCGAGACGCGGTGGGGGCGGAGAATTTCTTCCTGTTCGGGCTGACCGCCGACCGGGTGGAAGACCTGCACCGGCATGGCTATCACCCGTGGCGGGATTACTACCACACCAACCCGGAGCTAAAGCGGGCGCTGGACATGATCGCGGGGGGCCATTTCTCGCCGGACGAGCCGGATCGGTTCCGGCCGGTGGTGGACTCGTTGCTGGTCGGGGGGGATCGCTACGCACTGTTGGCGGATTACGCGGATTACGTCCGCAGCCAGGAGGCGGTGGATAAACTGTATCGGAATGAGGAGGCGTGGACGCGGAAGGCCATTTTGAACGTGGCCCGCTCGGGGCGGTTCTCTAGCGACCGCTCGATTAGGGAATATGCCGAGTTGATTTGGGGCATTTCGGCCCGGAAATAAATACGCAAACCAGACCGACGCGGTTTTCAAAACCGCGTCGGTCTTTATTTCTACGGCGTCAAACCGCCGCCAATCCTTCTTCCATAGCCATCGCCGTCTCGGCGGCGGCAGCCTCCTCAGCGGCGACCCGCTCCCGTCCGTCGAACGCCCGCCGGGCGGCCTTGAAGCCGTCCCGCACGCCCTCGCCCATCGCATTGTTCGACGGGATCAGATTGCCCACGACCATCGAGCCAAACACGACGCCGTAGGTGGCGAAATAGAAGCCGTTATAAATCCCTTTGTGGATCATCCCGCCCACCGCCGGAATGAACCCCGCCGCCGCGTCGCGGGCGTCGCTGGCGCCTTCGCGGATGGCTTCGGAAAAATCTTCCGCTGGCTCGGCGGTGCGTTCCAGAGCCGTTGTCTCGGTGAATTCGGTGCGCTCGTAAGTCGTCTCGCCCGCCGGGGACGAAACCGCCTCCAGGGTTTCCACGGTCTCCACGGATTCCGCGATGACGGACTCCGCGACGGTGGGTTCCTCGATGCTTTCCGGGGTGAATTCGGTGGTGGTGGCTTCGATTGATTCGACGCTGGATTCAACCGGCTCGGTGGGTTCGGTGTGATGCTTTCTTGCCATTTAAGTAGCTCCTTATCGTGGAAAGATAGAGATATACGTTGACGTATGGGCGCCTTCATCGGCGACAGAACGCTTATATCTCAAATAAAATTTCACTTGCTACCGCAAACCCCCCGGACCGCAAAAAATTTTTGGATTTTAATGCCGCCATATGACAGGCATTTGAATCGGGGACGGGGACGGATTTCTAATATGGCCTAGCCAGGGGGCATAAGTTCCTTGCGCTCACGCTCCGGCGAACCCTTTTAATCCCCGGTTCAGGAACGACACCCTACACTTTGCCCGCGAACCAGCGGGCGGAACGGGCGAGTGCCACTAAGGTGCCCTTCTGTCAATTCTCGCTAACTAAGTATTTGTACGAGCTTGGCTCAACCGCCCTATAGCCAAACACTAAGTCACCGCTGAACCCGCCACGCCATGGCGGGTTAAACACCTATTGCAATGGAAGGTCGTAATGGAAACCCTCGGAATTATTGGGGCAACAGTCCTGGCGGTATTGGCCGTTGGCGTTTGCCTGATTGCTGTCCTGATGGCGGCGGCTTTCGACA
Source organism: Methylomagnum sp. (assembly GCF_054333355.1). Taxonomy (NCBI): domain Bacteria; kingdom Pseudomonadati; phylum Pseudomonadota; class Gammaproteobacteria; order Methylococcales; family Methylococcaceae; genus Methylomagnum; species Methylomagnum sp. The sequence goes on from NZ_JBTEKS010000189.1 coordinate 4,412, forward strand.
GATGAGCTAGGGGCTGAACGAAAACCCACGGATACGGGTTCTCGCCAAAGCGCCGGGCCGCGCACCACCCGGCGGTTCAAGGCTCCACCACCACGCCCCGCCAGAAGGCCACGTAATCCTTGAGACTCCCGGCGGCGGGCTTCGGGTCGGGGTAATACCAAGCCGCATCCGGGTTGCGCCGCCCCTCCGCCACGATGTCGTAATAACGGGCCGTGCCTTTCCAGGGGCATTCCGACTGGGTTGAACTGGCCTCGAAATACTCCCGCCGAATCGAATCAGGCGGGAAGTAACAGTTGTTTTCAACCGTTTCGCATTGGCCGCTGTCGGCCAGCACCGCGCCATTCCAGGTGGCTTTAGCCATATAGATACCCGCCCTTGGTAAAACAACATTTCACCCCCTCCCCCTCTGGGAGAGGGCTGGGGTGAGGGTGGTCAAATAAAACGTTCATTCCAGCGTCATCCATATCCATCACGCCCGGCGTTGAGAACGCCACGACCGCATCCGTAATACTCCAAGCTTACGTACCGTTCGGCCCCGCTTAGAATCGACTGGACCCAAGGACAGGGAGGAATACCCCATGTTAACGGCTCATTGCCCGGTTAAGGACTATAGACCCATCGCCGCGGCCAAAACTCCGCTGGCCCATTACCACCGCGTCCGCGCCGCCACCCAGGGCATTTGCGACCCGCTGGCGGTGGAGGACTACGGCGTCCAGGCCATGCCCGATGTCAGCCCGCCGAAATGGCATCTGGCCCACACCACTTGGTTCTTCGAGCAATTCGTCCTGATTCCATTTTGGGAGAACTACCGGGTTTTCCACCCCCAGTTCGGAGCGCTCTTCAACTCCTATTACGAAACCGCAGGCGGCCTCTTCCCCCGCCCGCAACGGGGCTTACTGGCCCGGCCCACGGTGGAGGAAATCCAGCTTTACCGCGCCCATGTGGACGCCGCCATGGAAGAATTCCTGGCGACGGCCCCGCCCTCGATCCGCGCCGACGCGATGGCCCGCACCACGCTGGGCCTGCATCACGAGCAGCAACACCAGGAGCTCCTGCTCACCGACATCAAGTACAACTTCGCCAGCAACCCTTTGCGGCCCATCTACCGCGCCATCCCCGAGCCAGCGCATTACCCCTCCCCCGCCCTGGACTGGCTGGCATATTCCGGCGGATTGCGGGAGATCGGCCACGCCGCCGAAGCGGGCTTCGCCTACGACAACGAGACGCCCCGCCACGCGGTTTATCTCAGGGATTACCGGCTGGCCTCGCGCCTGATAACCAACGCCGAGTTTCTGGAATTCATGGACGCGGGCGGCTACGAACGCCCCGAGCTGTGGCTGTCGGACGGCTGGAAAACCGCCCGGCAAGCGGGCTGGCGGGCGCCGTTGTATTGGGAGGAACGGGGTGGGCGCTGGTGGCTGATGACCTTGGCGGGCCTGAAGCCCTTGGATGAACACGAGCCGGTCTGCCACGTCAGCTTCTACGAGGCCGACGCCTACGCCCGCTGGCGGGGCGTGCGCCTGCCCACGGAAGCGGAATGGGAGAACGCGGCGAGCGGGTGCGCGGTGCGGGGCAATTTCCGGGAATCCGGGCTGCTCCACCCGGCGGCGGCGGACGGCACGCATCCCGGCGAACCGGCGCAGTTGTTCGGCGACGCCTGGGAATGGACCCAAAGCCCCTACGCGCCCTACCCCGGCTTCGTGCCGCTGGCCGGCTCGCTGGGCGAATACAACGGCAAGTTCATGTGCAATCAGATGGTGCTGCGGGGCGGCTCCTGCGCCACGCCGGAAGCCCACATCCGGGCCACCTACCGCAATTTCTTCTACCCCTGGGACCGCTGGCAATTCACCGGCATCCGGCTGGCCGAGGACGCGGCATGACGGCGCCGGGGGTGCTGTTCTCCGATCACCGGCCCGCCCGCGCCGACCTGTTGGCCGAAGTCTTGAATGGATTGTCCGCGCCGCAGAAGCGCCTGCCGCCCAAGCTGTTCTACGATGCGCGGGGCAGCCGCTTATTCGAAGCCATCTGCGAGACGCCGGAGTATTACCCGACCCGCACCGAGACCGCCATCCTGCGGCGTTGCGCGTCCGAAATCGCCGAGGCGGTGGGGCCGGATTGCCTGCTCATCGAGCCGGGCAGCGGCGCCATGGACAAGGCGCGGCTGTTGCTGGACGCCCTGCGGCCCGCCGCTTATCTGCCGCTGGATATTTCCGGCGAACACCTCCACGCCGCCGCCCGCGCCCTGGCCGCCGATTATCCCTGGCTGTGCGTCCACGCGGTGTGCCTGGACTACAGCCAAGGGCTGGACCGGCTCGATTGGTCCTGTGTGCCGAAGGGGCGGAAGAAAGTCGTGTTTTTCCCCGGCTCCACCATCGGCAACTTCGAACCCGCCGAGGCCGCCGCGTTCCTGCGGCAAGCGGCCCGGCTGGCGGCACCGGATGGCGGGCTGCTGATCGGGGTCGATCTCAAGAAAGACCCGGAACGGCTGCATCGGGCCTATAACGACGCGCAGGGCGTGACGCGGGAATTCAACCTGAACCTGCTGCACCGATTGAACGCCGAGCTGGGCGCCGATTTCGACACGGGCGGCTTTTACCACTACGCCTATTACCACGCCCGGCGGGGCCGCGTGGAAATGCACCTGGTCAGCCGCCGCGCTCAAGAAATTCGGCTGGGCCAGCGACGGCTCCGCTTCGCGGACGGCGAGTCCATCCACACGGAGAACGCCTACAAGTACACCGGCGTGGAGTTTCAGGACTTGGCGGGCGCGGCGGGATTCCGTCCGGCGGGCGACTGGACCGACCCGGCGCGGTGGTTCAGCGTGCAGTATTTCGAGGTGGGCGGTCATACGTAGGGATGTGGTCGTGAACAGCCTCCCGACTCCCGTAGGCCGGGCATGTACTCATGCCCGACGCCACCGCCCGGACCAAGCCTGTATAGGATGGGTGCAGCGCAGCGAAACCCATCATGCCGCCTCGCTCGATGTGATGGGTTCCGCGAAGCTCCACCCATCCCACAGGCTGACATAGCTCGACGGCCCTGGCACATTACCCAGATAAGCGCCCAATTTAGGATGCTATACTGCCTGAACGCCCCCATTCACAAGCCATCCCGCCATGAGTGTCGCCCCGCCGCACAACCACGAACCATTGTCGGCAGCCCCCGGCCAGCGCCGCAAGGCAAAACCCCAAGCGGCCCACTTTAATCCATGCCGATAGGCCGCCTGGACAAGCGCTCAGCCATACTTCTGGCCATATTCCCGACCTTGGCGCTGGAGTTGCTCAATACCTTTTGGCTTGAATCGCTGATTCTCCAGGGCGGAGCCGTCTTTTATATCGCCGATCTATTCCAATGGATTATCGTGCCCTGCCTGGTGTGGCTGCTCATACTCCGCGCCACCGATATAAAACCCAAGGAATTTGGGTTCCCCGACTTAAATGCCACCCATCCCTTGGAATCCGCCGGTCTGGCGCTGGCCGCCGCGTTTTTATTATGGCTGGCTTATATATAAGCCCGTTTTCGTGATTGCCTATCGGTGGTTCTGGCCCCACGCGGAAAGCATTGGGTATGGCGCCATAATCCCTAAGCTATTTCCCTGGAACATACTGACCGGCGTCTATTTCTCGGCCACGGCGGCGGTGGTTGAAGAAACCGTTTTCCGGGGATTGCCGTGGTTGTATCTTTCGTGCTTCCTCTCGCCAGCCCGGCGGGTTTTCTGGTATCTCGCCCTCACCCCCCTGCTCTTCGCCGCCTGCCATTCCGAACAAGGGCTGCACGGCGTCATTGCCGCCTGGGTATACGGTCTCGTGGCGGCGCTGCTGTACGTTCGCCTGCGAAGCCTATGGCCGCTGGTGTTCGGTCATTTCGTCATCGACATGATTGAGTTCTGGCCGAATCCAATTTGAAATATGAGGCCCCGTATCCGGTCATCGGACGTCCCATGTGGAACATGCAAGGGAGGCATGGCTTTCAACCGGGACGCGGTTTAGCAAGAATCCTTAAAGCATTTTTCATTTTGGGTTTACGGTGTTCACGTAGGCCGACTCG
>NZ_JBTEKS010000190.1:0-8447 GCF_054333355.1 Methylomagnum sp.
ACTGCCATGCCGCACAAGCGCTTGCACTATTACCTAAATCACCTGAATAACGACATCCCGGCGGGCATCGTGGTGTTCCTGGTGGCTTTGCCGCTGTGTCTGGGCATTGCCCTGGCGTCGGGAGCGCCGATGTTCGCGGGGATTACCGCCGGCCTGATCGGCGGCCTGATCGTCGCCTGGGCCAGCGGCTCGCAACTGAGCGTGTCCGGGCCGGCGGCGGGCCTGACCGTGGTGGTGGTGAGCGCCATCGACAAATTGGGCAGCTATCCGGTGTTCCTGTCCAGCGTGGTGCTGGCGGGCATCTTCCAAGTGCTGCTGGGCTTTATCAGGGCGGGCATGATCGGCGCGTATTTCCCCGCCGCCGTCATCAAGGGAATGCTGGCCGCCATCGGCTTGATTTTGATTCTTAAGCAAATCCCCCACGCGGTGGGCTATGACGCGGACTACGAGGGCGACGAATCCTTCGACCAGAGCGACGCCCACACCACCTTCTCCGAATTGGCCTACTCACTGGACGCCATTTCTTACGGCGCGGTCATCGTCAGCGTGGTGGCGATCCTCATGATGTGGCTGTGGGGAACCCGCTTCCTCAAGCGCCAAGCCTTGCTCGCGCTGATTCCCGGCCCCTTGGTCGCCGTTTTGTGGGGCATCGCCTACAACCTGCTCAGCCGTCAATACGCGCCGGAGTTCGCCATCGACCCCGCGCATTTGGTCAAGCTGCCGGAAATCCGGGGCCTCCGGGACTTCTTCGGGCAGTTCGCCTTGCCCGATTTCAGCCAGTGGGCCAACCCGGACCTTTACGTGACCGCCGCCACCCTGGCGGTGGTCGCCAGCCTGGAGAGCCTGCTGAGCCTGGAAGCCGTGGACAAGCTGGACCCCTTGCGGCGGGTGGCCCCGACCAACCGCGAACTCAAGGCCCAAGGACTGGGCAACATCATCAGCGGCCTGATCGGGGGCTTGCCCATGACGTCGGTCATCGTGCGCAGTTCCGCCAACGTGAACGCCGGGGGCCGGACCAAGGTGGCCTGCTTTGTCCACGGGCTGTTGCTGCTGCTGAGCGTGATGTTCATCGCCGAATATTTGAATCTGATTCCCCTCGCCGCCCTGGCGGCGATCCTGCTGGTGACGGGCTACAAGCTGACCAGACCTGCGCTGTTCAAAGACCTCTACCAGAAGGGCCACAGCCAGATCGTGCCCTTCGTCGTGACCATCTTGGCGATACTGTTCACCGACCTGCTCAAGGGCATGGCGATAGGCATGGTGTTCGGGCTGTTCTATGTCATCCGGGCCAATTTCCATTCCGCCATCACCCTGACCCGCAACGGCAATCACTACCTGCTGAGGATGCAAAAGGACGTGTCCTTCCTGAACAAGGCGCCACTCCGCGAGCATTTGGCGAAGATCGAAGAGAACGGCTACGTCATCGTCGATGGCGGGCGGGCGCAATTCATCGACCAGGACATCCTCGAAGCCATCGAGGATTTCGTGGCGGCCGCTCAAGACAGCGGCATCACGGTGGAGTTGAAGAACTTGAATGGCCGGTCGGGAATCGTCGCGCCGGGCAAGATGGTCTTATCGTAGGGTGGGTTACGGCGCACACTTCGCTGTGTTCGCGCTTCAAGTTGTCCTGCCGTGCGCCGTAACCCACCATCCTGACATGGCGGGTTACGGCGCACGGCAAAATCAACAGCCAAATCAAGCTTCCCATCGCGCGCCTAACCCACCCTACGAAACTGGATAAGCTGAATCCGCTGGTTGGAAAACGCCGCGCCCGGCCCCATTTACCCCCACGGTAAGCGATAATTTCCCCCCGTTCCCTTTCCCTTCGGAAGAGTCCCTTAACCATGAGAATCCCAGCGACGATTTTCTTTTGCGCCCTAGGCCTGGCCCTTAACAGCCAAGCGGCGGTAAAACCCAAACCAGCGGAGAAACCCAAAGTGACCGAAACCACCAGCCCCCAAGTGAAACTGCACACCAGCCTCGGCGATGTCGTCATCAAGCTAAATGCCGAGAAAGCGCCGGTCAGCGTTCAGAACTTCCTCACCTATGTGAAGGAAGGCTTCTACGACGGCACCATCTTCCACCGGGTCATTCCCGGCTTCATGGCGCAGGGCGGCGGGTTCACGGAGAAATTCGTACAGAAGCCCACCCATCCGCCCATCAAGAACGAGGCGGACAACGGACTCAAGAACAATCGCGGCACCCTCGCCATGGCCCGCACCCCGGACCCGAACTCGGCCACGGCGCAGTTCTTCATCAACTACAAGGACAACAACTTCCTCAACTACACCGCGCCGACCCCGCAGGGCTGGGGCTACGCGGTCTTCGGCGAAGTGACCCAAGGCATGGACGTGGTGGACAAGATGGCGACCGTCCCCACCGGACGGGGCGGCCCCATGCCCTCCGACGTGCCGCAGACGCCGATCATCATCGAGAAGGCCACGGTGGTCGGCGAGTAAGGCTTATCACTGTCGGACTGAAGTCCGACCTACGGCTTCTATGCTATCGGCTGTAGGTCGGGCTTTAGCCCGACAAAGCACTACCCAATCCCCCGCTCGGCCATCAATCGGCCATACAAATCAAGATAGTCCCGCACAATCGCCGCCTTCCCGAAGCGGGCCTGCAACACCCGCCGCCCGGCGTCTCCCAGCGCATTGCGCTGAGCTTCCGTCGCTGCCAGCATTTCACCGATGCGCTCCGCCAACGCCACGGGTTCGGCGCAGGGGCAGAACAGGCCGGTGCTGCCCTCCTCGATCAACTCCAAAGCCCCATCCGTCGCCGTGCTGACCACGGGCAGGCCGTAGTTCCAGGCTTCCAGGATGACATTGCCCAGCGGCTCATGCCGGGAAGGACACACGAACCCATCGGCCAGCGCGTAGAAGGGATCGGCGGGATTCTGCCAGCCCAGCCAGCGCACCCGCCCAGCCAGGTTCAATTCGGTGGTGAGCTTGCCTAGCTCGTCGGCCAGCGGGCCATCGCCCAGCATCAGCGCCATCCAGGGCCGACCGCCGATCTCGACCGGCAACCGGGCCAGCGCGTGCAGCAGGTCGTCGAAGCCCTTCTTCTCAATCAAGCGGCCCAGGGCCAGCAGAATCCGGGTGTCGTCGGGAATGCCGTATTGCGCCCGCAACGCCGCCTTTTGGACATCGTCCAAGCTGATCGCGTCGGGCACGAAATTGCCGATGTAAAACACCCGGTGGGCGGGCAAGCCCTCTTTGACGAGGTAATCGCAAATGCCTTGCGTGTTGCCGACCCAGGCATGGGCGTGGCGGTAGTAGCCGTCGATTTTGTAAAACCCGCCCAAGCGGGCGATGTGGACGGCGGGGGCGTTTTTCGGGAGGCGGGTCAAGCGCGTGGCCCGGCCCATATAGGTTTGGACGACGCAGGGCTGGCGGCTTTCCACCAGCCTCCGCATCCGCCAGATGGACCACAGATCCCATTGGTTCGCCATGGGCAGGTGGACTTGCTCGATGGCGTCCTTGGCGAGTTCGCGGGCCACGGGGGTATCACGCCGGTTGACCGCCGTCACCGGCTCGCCCGCCTCGTGCAGCGCCCGCACCAGCCGCACGTAGAACTGGTCCGCCCCGCCGAATTGCCGACCGCCCAAGACCTGGAGAGAAGGGTAACTTTTCGGCATGTCACCAAATTCCCGGACGGAAAGCGCCATCGTTGCGGATGGTCACGGAATCGCCGTTTTGCGCTAGCACGAACAAGCCCTGCCGGTAGGCGAAGCGGGCCACGTCGTCCGGCACCACCATCGCCGCCACCGCGCCCATGACGCGATGCTCGCGGTAGGCCGGGAACAGCGCCTTGAAACGTCCCATGCGGTCCAGGTGTTCCCGCACATCGTCGAGCTTGAGTTCGCTCTTGGTTTCCACCAGCACCGCGTCGGTACCGTTGACGATGAGCAGGTCGATTTCCATGGCGTCGCCGTCCCGCTCGGCGTAGGCGCGGGGATAAACCTCATGCACGTCGATGCCGCGCTCCCGGAACAACCGCACGGCGGCGGGCCGGACCATTTCCTCGACGAACTCGCCCAGCCGGTTGCCCAGCCGACCGATGGCCTGGGTCACGTCCTTGAGCTTGCGGTCGGTTTCTTTCATTTGTCGGGCGGTCTCTTTCATTTGTTGGAAAGTCTCTGCTTGCTGCTTGCGCAGCGCCTCGTCGCTCTGCGCAAGGTTCCGCAGGATTTCCCAGATTTCTTCTTGTATGGTGGCCATGGGGAATAGTTCGGTGAATGGGAAGACAGGAGAATTGCACACGTTTCGCCAACGGGTGTCCACAGGAGCGGGCCGCAAGCGGGGACAACATCCCTCCAAAGGGAGGTTTATCCCCATCGAAAACCTTACTTCTTTACCGCCTTGACGAACCCCGACACCCGCCCCGCCGTCTTGGTGATGGTCAAAGCCACATCGGCGGCGCCGGGCTGACCGGGGGCAACGCCGCAAGGCGAACCCTTGCAGCGGGTGATATTGGGATTGGAATACACGCCCACCTCCGGGTCGTAGTAGCTCATGATGTCGCCGAATAGGCCATCAATGCCGTAACCGTAGGAATACTCGAAAATGCCCGGCACATTGTCCGCATGGGGGCGGTCGTGGGCGGCGCCTAGGACATGGCCGATCTCGTGGGCCAGGGTGTAATCGGAACAATAATATCCGTTCGATGCCCCATAGCTGACGACACCGAAGGCGAGGCTAGCCCGCAATGGGTCGCCGCCGCTGCCGTTGACCCAGGCTTCGCCGCAATTGTCGCCCTGGGACAGCGGCTTGAAGGGGCGGATCAGCATCACGATGTCCGCGCCCTTCTGCTTGCGTAGCGCCGGGATGTTTTCCAGGCCACGCCTGAAATCGGTGATGTCGTCGAGGGCGGCATCGTTGTCGCTGCCGTTCGGATAGCTCACCTGCTGGCGCGCCACCAGCCGCAACACCGCGTTGGCCTGGCTATCGACCAAGGCTTGATTGACCAGGGACAGCAGATAATTCAAATCGCTGCCCAGCTTTTTGGAGACCAGCCCCGAGGTGTAGACGATCATCAAGTCGATCACTGGCTTGCCATCGGCATTGATGGTGGCGGTTTTGGGCCGCGCCGGGCCGTTCTTGTCCGTGGCCCGGCCAGCGGCGGATTGCCTGTCGGCATTGGGAATCATCGGCACCGGAAAGGCCACGGGAAAACGTCCATCCTCATTAAGCGTGCCGCGCTGCAAGCCCGAGGCGTTCATGTCCACCAGCCAGCCATCCTCGCCGTCTGTTTCCACCTGATACAAACCGCCCGGCGTCCGCACCTGCCCGACCACGCCCTCGCCGCCCAGCGTGAGCAGCGCCCGGTATTTTCCCTCCGGCCCGTCCACATAACCCACCCAGGTCAGGTCGCCGTCCTCGTGCTTCCACACGTTGTCGTGGGTGAATTCGTAGCGGCCATCGGGCAGATTGGCGGACGCCTTGTCGCCCTTCTTCATGCCGCGCAGCTTGCTGACCGGAATCTTGATGGGATGGACCGAACCCGGCGCATAGCTCGCGTAGCGGGCGGGCGGCATAAGGCTTGGCTGGCGGTAGGACAGCAATTCCTGCCCGGAGCGGGGTCTTGCGTCGGTGGATGGCGGCGACACGCCGCTGCCGTTGCGCCCGGTGACGGACACCTCCGTCAGTCGGCCCTTGGCGTCCCACGTCCCGGCGTAGTTGTAGCCCCGCAGCAAGTCGCGGACCACGTCCGGCCAAGCGGTCCCGGTGGAATGGGCGTGGATTTTGTCCCGCGCCAATTCGGGGGCGATGCGGAAACGGATGCCGGAGGGAATGGCGATTTCCGCCAGCGTGGCTTCCAGGGTTTTCCCGGAATCCACCACTTGGGGGCTGGCTGGTCTTTGCGGGGCTGGCGCGGCTTGGGCAGAAGCCGTGCCGGGACCAGCGGCGATGATGGTGGCCAGAAGGCCAAGGGACGGCAGAATTCGGTGGCTCATACTAAGTTCCTCTTAGCGGGTGAGATCAATCCTTTCGAGTCCATTTTAGCCCCGCCTACTGCGAATAGCGTCCATGATCTCTCCTTCGCTCGTGCCGGGACTTTCCCTCTCTTCCTTGACGACTTGGCGTGAGATTCCGTGCGCTTATTAAGGCAAGCAGGGGAAATCAGGCTCCGGCGCATCGGTTTCTGGCGGGAATTCAACTTGCTCATAAACCTCGGCCAACGCCAAGCGGCAGGCTATCGACTCCAGCCACAGATTTCCTTCCAGCCCCTCGACCGTCGTATATAACCACTGCCCGCCAGCTTGCCGCCGGTAATGCTCGATGACCGGCTTATTCGAGGCGATCAAGACATAATCTTCCAGCGATTCCAAATGAGCGGCATAGCGATGGAATTTATCGCCCCGGTCGAAGGCTTCGGTGCTGGGGGACAATACTTCGAATATGACTTTGGGATTGAGCAACACATCCCGGTGTTCGTCGTGGAAACGCGGCTCGCCGCAAACCACGGTGGCGTCGGCGTAGGAATACATGCCTTTGCGGGTATTCTTTTGGATGGGGCCGCTGCGGATTTTCATGTTCGGGGAGAAAGTCCGGCAGGTCTTGCCGCGTAGTTGCGGAACCAGAATTGCCACGAGATTACAGCAAATTGCGCTGTGATTTGGGGTTTCTCCGGCCATTGCATAGATATGGCCATCCACGTATTGATGGCGCTCTTCGGATTGGCGTTCGAGGGCGAGATAGTCGTCCTCGCTGTAAAAATGTACGGGTTTAACTGCGGCCATGGGGTTATCCTCCAAATGCTATTTCGACCTATTTATCGTTCTCACGGTCTCCGTGGGAATACCGTAAGCAAGTAGCCCGGATGCAGCGCAGCGGAATCCGGGATAATCCGGGCCATCATAGCGACACCGACTAAATTAAAACAATTCCAATTGCCCAGGTTTATCGTCTAGGCGAATTTTCTTCGCCCCCTCATCTCCGCGCTCCAAGCCACCCAGACGGTTTATGTTTTCAACGACTGTAGGCACGCAATAACCCGCCATCTTTTCATTCACTTGCAGGGTATTAAACCGTAATACCCGCCAACCTTCGGTTTTGAGCGCGTTGTCACGTAGATTATCGGCTCCCGCTTTTTCTTTGCCTACATGCCAACTATCTCCATCGGTTTCCACATCCAATTTGCCAGCAACACAATAGACAGCGAAGTCGAGAAGGTAGTTTTTCTTGTCAACTTCTACCAACTCTTGACGTTCGGCATCAATCTGCAAACGCTTAAACTCAGTCCACATGCGGTCCTCTAAAGGACTATCGTCGTAGAGGTCGTTAATCTCCGCCGCGTTTATGAATTTTTCCCAGGTTGAGGGGATGAAAATTATTCTGCGCCAGCGGCGACTGAGGATTGGCTTCGGCAAGGTTTGTAATGGGCCTAATGAAATCTTGTAATAGGTTTTATCTTGCTTTGGGCTGGGCGGCTCATTGGGAAATAGGTCATGACGATGAACCTTTTTAATAGAGTGTACTTTCGCGTAATAACGTACAGAATAGGCTTCGCCCTTAAACGCTTTGGTTTGGTAAAACGCCACCCATCTTGGGGGCCAGCGATGCTTTAGCCATCTTTCCACGCTGTCAACCGGGATGCGATACCAAGATTCCTCGCATAGTATGCGAAAATCCTTGCCGTTATTCATAATGGCGACCAAAACTTCCCCTTGCATGGCTTATCTTGCATTTGGTGTGTTATCTCGGCGACTTGGTGTGAGGGATAGCAATGTGTAGGTCGGGCATGTATTCCCATGCCAAACGCTCGCCTTGCCGATGGGTAATGTCGGGCATGGGTATATGCCCGACCTACGTTACTTCATCGGCGGCGATGGCTTCGGGGGTTTCTTCGGTCGGTAATGGATGGGTTTTGAGGAAGAGCGCGAATTCGTAAAGTTGCACCGCCCGCGCCCAAGGTATTTCTTTGGCTATCTCAGAAATCGCTTTCGCTAAATCGGGTTGAGTTTGCATTTTCATGACCTACTTAATGTAGGTCGGGCATGTATTCCCATGCCCGACGCTCGTCTTGCCGATGGGTAATGTCGGGCACGGGTACATGCCCGGCCTACGTTACTTTGATTCTATAGGTATGGGGGCGGAAATGAATAACTTGTCTACTATAATCGACCACTGTTTGATGGCCTCCATTTTTATATCTTTGTCATTTTCGCCATCAATAACCCTCTGCAAAAAATCGAGAGCCTGATTTAACTGAACTTGGTTGTATTGAAACGTTCGAAGCCTATTTATTTCAGCGCCTAGCGAATATATTTGTTGGTCTTTTTCTGCATTTTCCCGTTCAAGATGAGCTATTTTAGCTTCGCATTCCGCAACCTCTACTGAATTTGTATTCAGCGCCGCCTGAGGCTTAACTCCACGAACTGCCATAATATTTGCCCTATTTCAGCAAGCAAGCACCCCGGATGGAGCTTCGCGGAATCCGGGGCT
>NZ_JBTEKS010000191.1:0-8438 GCF_054333355.1 Methylomagnum sp.
GAAAGGCTTTCACTGCCTGACGCACCGGATAAGGAACCACCTGGATGACTTCGTGGATTACTTTTTTTCACTCTCTGCGGGGCTATGGAACCATAAAATCTCTTCATCATCAGTGGCTTAGCATCGGATACAACTCTAATGATTTCTGGCAGGATCGCTCGTTCCCACGCGCCGCATCATTGCCATTAAGTTAAGAAAACCGAGCGCTGTAACTGCTGGAGTCCGAACTTTAGTTTGGACGTTTTTCAACCGCTTAAGCCCTTATCCAAACTAAAGTTCGGACCCCAGATCGACTTAACTTAACGGCAATGACGCGGCGCGTGAGAGCGAGCGAATATTAATGATGACTATGCCCACACATCCCCGACCCACAACCCTGCGCCACCGGCACGCCACACGGCGCCACTTCTTGATAACGGCTGGAAGAACCGCCATGCACAGCGGGTGCCGACAATAGTTTTTTCACTTCACCACCGCATTCCGGGCAGTTGGGCGCGGGTTCGCTGATTTTATGCATGGCGGTGAAAGGGTGGGAACAAGACTTACACTGATAATCATAAGTAGGCATGGCGGATAACCTCGACAAATCAAACTAAAATAAAAATCAAAAGGGTTTAACAACGGCTAGCACAATAATTCCGAATAAGAACAACACCGGAATCTCATTGGCCCAACGGAAAAAGATATGGCTGTGGGTATTGCAATCATGCTTGAAATCATTCAGCCAGCGACCGCACTGAACGTGATACCCCACCAACAATATCAGCAGAAATAGTTTGGTGTGCAGCCAGCCACTTTTTCCATAAGCCGCCCAAGCAGAATCACCCAGCATCCAAACGCCGAATACCCAAGTCAACACCATGCCCGGCGTCATAATGCCGTAATACAGTTTGCGCTCCATGATTTTGAATCGTTCGATGCTAGGCGCGTCGGAACTCATGCAATGGTAAACGAACAGCCGGGGCAGATAAAACAAGCCAGCGAACCAAGTCACCATGAAAATCAAATGGAAAGCTTTCAACCACATGAATTAATTCTCCCCGAGCAGGCGCTCGATTTGCGCTCCCAATTCCGCCGCGTGAATCCGTCCCAAACCATGGAGAACGATGCGGCCATCGGGCGCGATTAAAAAACTATTGGGCACCAATTCGACCCGTCCGAACGCCTCGATGAGTCGGCCCAGCGGATCGAGCGCCACGTTATAAGGCAGTTGTCGGCCTTCCGCCAAGGCCACCACCCGGTTGGGCGGGTCGTAGGGCATCGCCACCGTGATGACCCGCAAACCCCGTGGGCCATAGTCTCGATGGAGCGCGGCCAAGTCGGGCATTTCCTCAAGGCAGGCCCGGCAATCGCTGGCCCAGAAAGCCACCAAGACCGGCTGGCCGCGCCAGTCGCGCAGCCTGATCCGCTCGCCCTTGAGGGTGGTGAATTCCACGTTGGGGGCACGGTCACGAGTGAGCCACCACCCACCGACGCCCGCCCCCACAAGGACGGCGAGCAATATCGAGGTGAAGACAAGGCGGGTTTTGGCGCTGGTCATGGAGGCTGACAAATGAAGGCCGACGGGAACCCTAGATTCCAGTCGGCCTTGTGTGCGGGGGCTTAGGCTTATTCTTCGACCTGCTGAATGCCGTCCAGGAACCACGTCGGCTGACGGCTGTTGCGGGAGCGGGTGAAGTGCCAGACCTCGCGGACTTGGGCGGGCGCGGCACCCGGCGCTTCGCGGAGCTGCACGTCGAACAGCACCGCCGCTTCACGATCCGATCCCACGTCCTGCACCTCCAGGATTTCCGCCTCGACCTTGAGCAGCTCGGTGTGGTTGGCGACACCGCCACGGGCGCGAATCTGGTCCTGTAATTCGCCAAACACCTTATCGGTGGTCAACGCCCGCAGTTCGGCCAAATCGCCCGCATCCCATGCCTTCTGCATCATCGCGTAAGCGGATTTGGCGCCATTCGCGAAGGCCACCGCGTCGAAATCGGCGGGGAACGCTGGCGCTGACGCCGCTGAGCCACCAAACCCGGCACCGCCCTTACGAGACAGGATATCGGTGTTGAAGTCAGCCCGGCCCGTCGGGGATTCATGGCTTTGCCGTTGATAAGGACGCTCCACCTCGTCGGCTTCGTGAGCTACTGGATAGTAGCCTGCGGGTGTCGCCGCGCCTTCGGTGGCCCGCCGCCGCGCCGCCAGGAACTTGAACAGCATGAACGCGATCACGCCGAATAGCAGGATGTCGAGAAAGTTGATGCCCTCGAAGCCGCCGCCGAACAGCATGGCGCCGAGCAGGCCACCGAGGGCCAAGCCACCCAGCATCCGCATGAAGCCGCCGCGTTGCGCCAGGGAATCACGAATCCCTTGGTTACGTTGCTGTGCCGCCGAATAAGCCGGTTGCTGTGCGCCCATGCCCGGTTGGCTCATGCCAGGGGACGTGGCGCTGGGCGAGCGTTGGTAAGGCGCGCTATAGGAGGGGCGGCTGCCGAAGGATTTGCCGCCACCCATTCGGGCGGCGAACGCTTCACTGCCCGAGAGGGCCAGGGTGAGCGCGAGTAATGCGCTGAGAACCATTCCGGTCGTCTTGTTCATGGATTACCTACTCTTATGGTCAAGGATTATGGTGCTTTATATGGTGTTGGTTCGTTAAAAATCAAGCCCGGGCGCGTTCTGCGTCAATCCCATTTCCCGCTCCATCCCGCTGGGGAGATGGCATAACACCAGTTCAGAAATCAGGCGGAAAAGTCGTTCTCGGAATGACGACATGATGAACTCCTCGGGCGGTTTTCATGGATGGGCAAAACTACTGTACCATTTTCGGGTCCAAGCTTCGTTTAACCCAAAGGAGATTACTCATGAGTCAACCCAATCAAGCCGTCATCCGCACCCCGGCGAGCGTGCTGGAAACCAACAAGGTTATCCGCAACACCTACGCCCTGCTGTCCCTGACCCTGCTGTTCAGCGCGGCCACCGCCGGCTTGTCCATGGCGCTTAATTTGCCCCATCCCGGCGTCGTGATAACACTGGTCGGCTATATCGGGTTGCTGATGCTGACCACCAAATTCCGCGACAGCGTTTGGGGCCTGGCGTGCGTCTTCGCCCTCACCGGCTTCATGGGGCTGACCCTGGGGCCGATCCTTAACGCCTACATAGGCCACTATGCCAACGGCGGCCAAATGGTGATGACCGCCCTGGGCGGCACCGGCGTGACCTTCGTGGGCCTGTCCCTGTACGCCCTGACCAGCCGCAAGGATTTCAGCTACATGGGCGGCATGTTGAGCGCGGGCATCCTGGTGGCCTTCCTGGCCGGACTCGCGGCCATCTTCCTGCCGAGTATGCCGGGTCTCGCCATCGCGGCTTCCGCCATGTTCGTGGTGCTGATGGCCGGGCTGATCCTGTTCGAGACCAGCAACATCATCCATGGCGGCGAAACCAACTACATCATGGCGACGGTGACGCTCTACGTCGCCATCTACAATATGTTCACCAGCCTGCTGCACCTCCTGGGCGTGTTCAGCGACGATTGATTCCCTCGCCGACTGATCCGGCTCGCGGGCGGCTCGACCGCCCGCCTTCTTCTCTAGCCATTTCCCCTAGGCGCGGGCTTTTTAAGCCCACCACCTAGCGCGGCTGTCGCGGGCCAAAGGCCCGCTCCCACATTGTCTGACTTGAGCATGGGCGGGCGGCCTGAATCCGAAACCCGGCAACCCGTGCTATCCTATCGCCCCTCTTCCGCTCCATATTCATCATGCAACTCCCTGATTTTCATACCGCCCGCGTGCTGGTGGTGGGCGATTTAATGCTCGACCGCTACTGGCACGGCGGCACCTCGCGCATCTCTCCCGAGGCCCCGGTGCCGGTGGTGCGGGTGCAAGGCGTCGAGGAGCGGGTGGGCGGGGCGGGCAATGTGGCCCTCAATCTTGCCACCCTGGGCAATCCCGTGGACCTGCTGGGCTATTGTGGCCGCGACGAGGCGGGCGACAGCCTGATAGC
Organism: Methylomagnum sp.; assembly: GCF_054333355.1. NCBI lineage: Bacteria > Pseudomonadati > Pseudomonadota > Gammaproteobacteria > Methylococcales > Methylococcaceae > Methylomagnum > Methylomagnum sp. The sequence continues at coordinate 3,985 of NZ_JBTEKS010000191.1, forward strand.
CCTGTTGGATAAGGCGGGCATCGCCTCTGCCATCGAGCGGGTGCCTGGCCTCCCCACCATCACCAAGCTGCGGGTTTTGAGCCGAAATCAGCAATTGATCCGGCTGGATTTCGAGGAGCGCTTCCACGGCATCGACCCGGCACCGCTGGCCGACCGTTTCGCGACGAGGCTGCGCGGCGCCGACGCGGTGGTGTTGTCCGATTACGGCAAGGGCACGCTGGCGGATGCTCCGGCGCTGATTGCGCTGGCCCGCGCCGCTGGCAAGCCAGTGCTGGCCGATCCCAAGGGGACCGATTTCGATAAGTATCGCGGTGCCACCCTCATCACGCCCAACCGGAGCGAATTCGAGTCCGTGGCCGGAGCCTGCCGGGATGACAATGAATTGGTGGAGAAGGGACTCGCCATGTTGGCGCGGTTGGAACTGCAAGCCCTGCTGATTACTCGCGGCGAACAGGGCATGACCCTGTTGCAATCGAGCCAGCCAGCCTTGCACCTGCCCGCTCATGCCAAGGAAGTCTATGACGTGACCGGCGCGGGCGACACGGTGATTTCCGTGTTGGCCGCCGCCCTGGCCGCGGGTTCGCCCTTGGCCGAAGCCACCCAGATGGCGAATCTGGCGGCTGGCATTGTGGTGGGCAAGCTGGGCACCGCCAGTGTCAGCCGGGAAGAACTGGATTATGCGCTGCACGGTCAACGCGCCCATCGACGCGGCGTGATCGACCTCACGGGCCTGTTGCCGGTCTTGGCGCTGGCCCGCCGCGAGGGGGAAAAGATTGTCGCCACCAATGGCTGCTTCGATATCCTCCATCCGGGTCACATCCATTATCTCCAGCAGGCCCGCGACCTGGGCGACCGTCTGGTGGTGCTGGTCAATAGCGACGCCTCGGTGCAGGGGCTGAAAGGCGAGAACCGCCCGATCAACTCGCTGGAACACCGCATGGCGATGCTGGCGGCGCTGGAATGCGTGGACTGGGTGGTTCCTTTCGAGGAAGACACGCCCCGTGACGCCATCGGTCAACTGCTTCCCGACATCTTGGTGAAAGGGGGCGACTATCAAACCATTGAAGATATCGCCGGGCACGACCATGTGCTGGCCCACGGCGGTGAAGTGAAACTGCTCGGCTTCGTCGATGGCTTCTCCACCACCCGCATCATTCAAACCATACGCAACGCCTGAACATGGCAGAACGCACCAATAGACGCAGGGATGAAAGTGTTGAAGCCCTGAAAATCCCGCCTCATTCGATCAATGCCGAACAAGGGGTCATCGGCGCACTCATGCTGGACAAGCAAGCCTGGGACAGGGTGGGGGATGTTCTCATTGAGGATGATTTCTACCGCCGTGACCATCAGCTTATTTTCAAGGCCATCAAGATTCTGGCCGAGAAAGACTCCCCGCTGGATGTCATCACGCTGTCGGAAGCCATGGAGCAATTGGGTTGGCTGGAAGACGCGGGCGGGCTGGCGTATCTCGCGACCTTAGCCAAAGAGACGCCCAGCGCGGCGAATATCGTGGCCTACGCCGAGATCGTCCGGGAGAAGTCGGTGCTGCGCCAGCTCATTATCTCGGGCAGCGAGGTCGCCGACCTGGCCTATTTTCCGCAGGGGCGGAAAACCATCACGCTCATTGATGAAGCGGAGAAAAAGGTTTTCGGCATCGCCGACAAGTATCGCCGCAAGGACACCGGCTTTAGGCCCATCAAACCCTTGGTGACAGCCGCCATCGACCGGATCGAGACGCTCTACCATAAGGATGGCCATATCACCGGCGTCAGCACCGGCTTCACCGACTTCGATGAAATGACCTCGGGCCTACAGCCGTCCGACCTCGTCATTGTGGCGGGCAGGCCGTCGATGGGCAAAACAACCTTCTGCATGAACGTCGCCGAATATGTGGCCCTCAAGGAGAAGCTGCCGGTGGCGGTGTTCAGCATGGAAATGCCGGGGGAACAACTAGTGATGCGTATGCTTTCGTCCCTGGGCCGCATTGACCAGCATCGGGTGCGTACCGGCAAGCTGGAGGAGGACGATTGGCCGCGCCTGACCATGGCCGTCAATTTGTTGGGGGAAACCAAGCTGTATATCGACGATACCCCGGCCATGACGCCCACCGAGGTGCGGGCGCGCTGTCGCCGTTTGGCCCGCGAAAACGATGGAAAACTAGGTTTGGTGGTGCTGGATTATTTGCAGCTAATGCAATCGCCCGGCGCGGAGAACCGCGTCAACGAAATCTCCGACATTTCCCGCTCCCTGAAGGCGCTCGCCAAGGAACTCAGCGTCCCGGTTATCGCCTTGTCCCAGCTTAATCGCGGTTTGGAACAGCGCCCCAACAAGCGGCCCATCATGTCGGACCTGAGAGAATCGGGCGCCATCGAACAGGATGCCGACATCATCGTGTTTATCTACCGCGATGAGGTATACAACAAAGAGCCGGACAACCCCAACAAGGGCACCGCCGAAATCATTATTGCCAAGCAACGCAATGGTCCCATCGGCGATGTGCGGCTGACCTTCCTGGGCCAGTACACCAAATTCGAAAACTTCATCTCTGATTCCTACGCCTCGGAGGAGTTCTAGTGATTCGCTCCGCCCACGCCACTATCGACTTAGGAGCGGCCGCCCATAATTTGGCGCGGGTGCGTTCATTCGCCCCCAAAGCAAAAGTCATGGCGGTCATCAAAGCCAATGCTTACGGCCACGGCATGTTGCGCATCGCCCGGAGCCTGCCGGATGCGGATGCTTTCGCCGTGGCTCGGCTGGACGAAGGCTTGATGCTGCGTGAGGCGGGTTTCCGGCAGCGTATTGCCGTGCTGCAAGGTTTCATCAACCGGGATGAATTGGAACTTCACGCCGCCCATCGTTTGGAACCAGTGGTCCACTCGCCCTATCAAGTTGAATTGCTGGAGCAGACGCCGCTGAGGGAACCCCTGGCTATTTGGGTCAAACTGGACACGGGCATGCATCGGCTAGGACTGCTTCCCGATGAATTCAAAGGCTATTTCCACCGCCTCCAAGCGTGCGCCTCGGTGCGCCAGCCAATTCCGGTGATGACTCACCTCGCCAATGCCGACATGCTGCAAGATAGCCTGACGGATCGGCAGTTGACGTTGTTTAGGAAAACACTGGCGGAAGCGCCAAATGAATGCAGTATCGCTAATTCGGCGGGCCTTCTGGCTTGGGAACAGGCACGCGTCGAATGGATACGACCGGGCGTAACACTATACGGCATTTCGCCTTTTCCCGACCGAACAGGCATTAGCGAGGGACTCAGGCCAGTCATGACCTTCCGCACCCGATTGATTGCCATCAAGCAGATTGAAACGGACTCGGCAGTAGGCTATGGCGGGGATTGGGTTTGCACACGTCCCACCCGCTTGGGGGTGGCGGCGGTGGGTTATGGAGATGGGTATCCCCGCCACGCGCAATCGGGAACCCCGGTGTTAGTGTGTGGACAACGGGTGCCGCTGATAGGCCGGGTATCCATGGACATGATTACATTGGATTTGACGGACTGCCCGGAGGCGAGAGTTGGGGACGAGGTAGTTCTGTGGGGGAATGGCCTGCCGGTGGAGGAAATCGCTTCCCATGCCTCGACAATTCCTTATGAACTAGTGTGCGGGATAACCCAGCGGGTAAACATGGTGGAAGTCTGACCCCGGAGGAGGGAGGACGGGGTGAGTGGGGATGGGATATCAACGGACTCTTAAAGACGGAAGCCCCCGGCCTCCAGAGGGAGGGCGGGGGTCCGTGGATGGGTGCCTGGCGGTGCCCTACTTTCGCGCGGGTGGTCCGCACTATCATCGGCGCGGGGCGGTTTCACTTCCGAGGTCGGGATGGGGTCGGGTGGTTCCCGCCCGCTGTGGCCACCAGGCGAAGCCTGTCGTGGTTGGAGCGGAGCCTGGTTCGCTCTCTGGCCCTCAACGCTGGAAAACGTACACGGCGCGTGTGTGTCCGGCCCACACCGCTTGGGCGTTATATGGTCAAGCCTCGCGGGCAATTAGTACAGGTTAGCTTCAGCCATCGCTGGCCTTCCACACCCTGCCTATCAACCTCGTGGTCTTCGAGGGCCCTTCGGGGGACTCTCAGGTCCCGGGGAGATCTCATCTTGGGAGGGGCTTCCCGCTTAGATGCTTTCAGCGGTTATCCCGTCCGCACGTAGCTACCCGGCAATGCCATTGGCATGACAACCGGAACACCAGGGGTGCGTTCACTCCGGTCCTCTCGTACTAGGAGCAACTTCCCTCAAATCTCCAACGCCCACGGCAGATAGGGACCGAACTGTCTCACGACGTTCTAAACCCAGCTCGCGTACCACTTTAAATGGCGAACAGCCATACCCTTGGGACCGGCTACAGCCCCAGGATGTGATGAGCCGACATCGAGGTGCCAAACACCGCCGTCGATATGAACTCTTGGGCGGTATCAGCCTGTTATCCCCGGAGTACCTTTTATCC
>NZ_JBTEKS010000192.1:0-8383 GCF_054333355.1 Methylomagnum sp.
GAACTTGCCGGAGGAACCCAGCACCACATCAATCTTCGTGCCGGGATGGGATGCTCCAAAGTCCTTCACCAAGTCGTCCATGGCGAATTTGAGATCGGTGGCGGCGGCCACCGTCAGGGAACCGGCCAGGACCGGCTGGACGGACAAGGCCAACAGCAGCAGCGCGTGCTTGAGGATTCCAATCATAGGGGCACTCCAAAGGTAAGGCTAAAACCGCAGCATCGACTGCACGTAGTAATAATTAACGTTGTCCGCCGGCGGGGCGCCGGGCGCGTTACGGGCGAAGCCGCCCTTGATGAGCGTGGCCCAGCCCGCCTCCAGCGACAGGTTCGGATGGGCGTCCCAGCGGCCCGACACCTCCACCAAATGCCCCACGAAATCGCCGGACTGGCCGGTCTTGTCCTGCAAATTGGCCGGCTGCCAGGCCGCCGTGGAATCCGCCAGCCAGAACAGCCGGTGCGCCGCGTAAAAGTTCACATCGCTGCGGGGCGTGAGGAAGAGCCGATAGCCCGGCGAGTTGATGTTGTTGCGGGCGAAGGCGCCGAGGATGCCGGTTGGGCCGTATTCCCAGCGCCGCGCCCCGTACAGCGTGTCGAAGGAGCGGCTGATCTGGCCGTTGTTGTCGGTGCCGCCGCTGGCGTAATCATACTGGGCCAGCAGCCGGGGCGACCAAGGCAGATCGAAGGTGTAGCCGATCTGGACATGCTCGAAGAAGGCCTCCACATCCAAATCCGGTGCCGTGGCGCTGTCGCGGGCGCGGCCCGCCTGGGCGATGCTTTCCACCTCATAATCCAGCTCGCCCGGCCTGGGCTGACGGAACAAGCGAAAGCCCGGCGTGAACAACTGGCGGTGCTTGGGGCTGGCGGCGTCTTCCTGTAGGTAATACAGGTATAGCTCGCCCCGGCTGCCAAAGGGCAACTGGCCGGTTTCCGCGATGAACCCGGTGAAGATGGTGCCCTCCTGCTCCTGGTCCCAGGCGTAGTCGTTGTTCAGCAAGCCCTGCTTCTCGGGCAACCGCCGCACCGGCTGGGTGGCGAAGGCTTGCACCTGCCAATGGCCTTGCCCGTCGCGCAGCCGTAGGGACAGGCCGGTGAACGAGTTGGTGGTGTTGCGGAAGGCGTTGCGGGCCACCAGCCGGCGGCTGCCGAGGTCCAGGGTTTGGCGTCCGCCCTTGGCCTCGAAGCCCAGCCCGCTGCCCAGGAGGTTGGCGGTGCCCCAGGCGCCGTAGATTTGCGGGAAGTCGGCCACATCCACCATGGTGTTGGTGAGGGTCGATGTCTTGTCCGCGCCGAACTGGCGGGCGTCCCAGAACTCCACCCCGGCCCGGAATCCTTCGTAATGGGCCTCCAGCCACAGCACGGTCTGTAGCGGAATCTGGTATTGGCTGCCCTTCTGGCCCTTGGCGTAGGCGGCGTCCATGGTTTCGTAGCGGGTCCGCTGCTCGAAGGTCATGGATAGCCAGTCGGGCAGGCGCAGCGCCTTCTTCGCGTTGAGTTCCGGCCAGTCGAAGCGTTCGCCGGCCAGCCAGTCCCGCCGCTGGCTGCCGAAGGCGGTGAGCGACGGGCGTGGACGGTTGGGTTTCGGCGCGGCGGTTTTGGTCGTTTGATTTGGGCTTGGGTCCGTCGCCGATGGCGAAGCGGCGGGTTTTTCGCTCTGGCCTGCGCTAGAACCCGCCAGCGAGACGGTGAAGGGTGGCAACGCTAGGAGCGAGGCGACCACAGAGAGAATGGGACGGGAAGTTGGCATTGTTGTTCGGGTTCGGCGGCGGTTACGCGGCGGTCGGCTATCGGGAAGATTCGCCGCCCTTATTCGTTATTCATAATAGGTAATAGCGGTTTCTGGGTAAACCTACCTGAACAGCCGATTGCCAAACGCGGCAGGAATAGACCGTTTCCGGGGGATTCAACGATGCCGCTTGGGATAGTCGAGGAACGCCAGCCGTCCGGCCCCGGCCATGATGTGGCTCCAGGAATCCACCTCGAACTCGACGGAGGCGACGCCGCAGGTCGGAACGTTGGCGATGGTCTCCCCGGCCAGCCGGTTGACCAGATCGGTCAAGTCCGGGTTGTGGCCGAACAGGTAAACCCGCTCCCAGGCGTCATCCAGCCCTTGAACCAATTCGACGAGGGTCGGCACGCTCGCCATGTAGATGCGGTCCCGGATGTCGATGGCTTCGGGATCGTAGCCCACTTCCGCCGCGATGAGCCGGGCGGTTTTCAGCGCCCGCTTGGCCGGGCTGCTGATGATGTGGTCGGGTGGAAGCCCCCGGAATTTCAGGAGGCTGCCCATGAATGGCGCATCCCGCTTGCCGCGCTTGTTCAGCGGGCGGTCGATGTCGGCGGTGGTGGGATCGTCCCAACTGGATTTGGCGTGGCGGATGATGACGAGGTTTTTCATGGCGGCGGCTCCGGCGGCTTTTATACCCACAAGTTTAGAGTCGTGGCGCGAGATTGCCCGCCCACACAGGAGCGCGGGCGTCCCGCCCGCACGCGGCCAGGATGGCCGCGCTCCGAAATCCACGGTATGTTTCCCCCCTTTAGCCATCACCCCGAGTCCTCCGAATGGAAGAAACCCGCCGCGCCCTGAGCCTCCATCAAGCCGCCCTCACCGCCTGCGCCCGTTGCCCTTTAATGATCGGCCCCGTCGTCACCGGCCCGCCGGTGCCCTCGCCGGTCCTGCTGGTGGGCCAAGCGCCGGGGGCCAAGGAGGGCAGCTTCGGCAAGCCCTTCGCCTGGACGGCGGGCAAGACGCTGTTCCGCTGGTTCGCCGGGATTGGCTTGAGCGAGGCGGAATTCCGGCAGCGCGTCTACATGGCGGCGGTGTGTCGCTGCTTTCCGGGCAAGAACCCCAAGGGCGGCGACCGGGTGCCCGCCCCGGAGGAAATCGACCGTTGCTCGGTGTGGCTGCGGGCCGAATTCCGGCTGCTGCGGCCCCGTCTGGTCATTCCCGTGGGCAAGCTGGCGATCCGTCAGTTCATGGCGGTGGACAAACTGGACGGGGTGGTCGGTCACGGCCACCGGCTCACTTGGCAGGGCTTCGAGGCGGACATCATTCCCCTGCCGCACCCCTCCGGTGCGTCGCCCTGGCATCGGCAAGAACCGGGCAAAACCTTGCTGGGCGCTGCCTTGCGGCTTATCGGCGAACACCCCGCTTGGCAAGATATAAGCGGCTCCACACAGCATTCCCCACAAGTTTTGCACAAAGGAGCTTGACAAGCATTTTTGGCCGCCCGCGTTCCATTAAAAATCACGGACTTACGTTAAGTCATTGATTTTATGACGACTTATGGCTTGGCGAAAATCTTATCAATTTGATGACAGCCCCCGGATTCCGGGGATTTCGGCCCGTTTCCAAAGCGTATTCCACAAACTTATCCACAGGTTCTGTGGATGAAATCCCCGGCGGGACCGGATCAATTCTGGCGGCGAAATGCAAGCCCGAAAGATCAAACAAGGCCCAGTAATTTTCCGTTCGCGCCAAATTGAAGCAAGCCCCGAGTAATGATGGGTCGAAGCCTTAAGGATCGAGCGCATAACTCATCACGTAATCGTCGTACCGGAAGCCCCCCTCGCATTCGGTCACTTCGGCCCTGGCGATGACGAATCCAGCCCGGCGATAGGCGCGGACGGCCCGTTCGTTCCGCCTGAACACATAGAGATAAATCTCCCGCACGCCCAACGCCCCGGCGATGGCCTTCACGCGGGCCAAGGCCCAAGCGCCGACGCCCCGGCCCTGGTATTCCGGCAGGACGTACAGCTTGCCGAGCCGCAGCCGTGGCCCGTCGGACTCCACCCGGTAGGCCAGGAAGCCGATGGCCCGTCCGCCCGCCTCGATCCACTCGTACACCGCGCCCCGCGCCATGTCGGCCCGCAACGCCTCGGGCCGGTAGGCCAGCCGCCAGAAAACCTCCACCTCGGTTTCGGTCAACACCTGCGGCAAGTAGCAACGCCGGGAAATATCCAGGGCCATGGCGGCGATGGCTTCGACATCATGGGGCGCGGCGGGCGTCGCGCCCCACGGGGAATCCACGGCGCTTAAGAATTTCAGGTGGCTCCCGCAACCCGCCCGGCAATCGGTGGCCCCGAAGCCGGGCACCAAAACCCGCCCATCCGTGCGCTGATTGACGCGGCATTCCGCCGCCTCGAAGCGCAGCGTCCCGGCCACGCGGGCACCGGGCGCGGCCAGCAGGTAGTCGATGTGCCAGTGCAAGCGCTTGGTGGCGGAAAGATGCCGGGCCAGGCGGGCCTCCGGGTGGCGCTTGGCGCTGCCGGTGTAGACGTAGCGGCCAGCGGGAAAATCGAACGCACCCAACCGCCCCACCTGGACGCGGGCGGGTTCGGCCAGTTCGATCAGGAGTTGGTAGGTGGGGCGGGCGGCTTCGGTCATGGGTCGGGTGGGGATAATCGCGCTATCCCCCTCTCGCCGTTGGGAGAGGGTTGGGGTGAGGGTATCGAAACAAAGGATTTGGCCTCCGCCTCTTTGCCGTGATGGCGGATATGGGGTTCTCGGAGGAAGAACTCCCTTTTAACACCCTCACCCCGCCCTCTCCCAACGGCGAGAGGGAAAAGCGGCCGCACCCACGGCTTCACGCCGGGTTGTCGCTGGGGATGAAGAAGCATTCCACGTCGAAGGCTTTTTGCACCCGCTCCATCAGGGCTTGGATGCCGAATTGCTCGGTGGCGCTGTGCCCGCCCGCGTACATGTGCAGCCCGGCCTCGCGGCTCTCGTGCCAATCGTGTTCGCTCATCTCGCCGGTGATGTAGGCGTCCAGCCCGTCCTTGAGCGCCTGCGGCCAATCCCGGTTGGCGCCGCCGGTGATGATCCCGGCGCTGCGCACCAGGATGTGTTCCTCGGGCGAGGCCAGCAGCACCGCGTGGTTCAGCGCCTTGCTCAGGCGGTCCCGCAGGTCGGCGGCGCTTAAGGGTTCGGGCAGCTTGCCCTTGACGCCGGCGGGGCTGCCCTCGTGGTCGCCGAAGGGCTGCAAATCGGTCATGCCCAGCAACCGCGCCAGACTGGCGGCGTTGCCCACTTCCAGGTGGGCGTCCAGCGGCAGGTGGTAGGCGAACAGGTTGATGTGGTGGCGCACCAGCGGGAACACCCGCCGGGCGAAGGGTCCGGTCAGGGTCTTCGGGCCGTGGAACTTCCAGAACAGGCCGTGATGCACGATCAGCGCCTGGGCGTGATACTCGGCGGACACCAGGGCCGAATGGGCGGTGGCGGACACGGCGAAGGCGATGCGGTCGATGGCTTCCGTCCCTTCGATTTGCAGGCCGTTGGGGCAGTAGTCGGAGAACTCCTGGGGCTTGAGGAGTTCGGTCAGGAAGCGGTGCAGGGCGTAGCGGGTGGTGCTCATGGTGTGGCTCTCGGTTGGCGAGGGAAAACACATCCCGTTTTGTTCAAACTTGGTCGAATGGCAGCAAGGTGAAGAAGCCTGTTTTGGGCTTGATTGCTCGAAAATCCCGCTCATCAACCGTCAAGATAATTTTGGTGTTCAAGCGTTCGGCAGCCGCAGCGACCATGGCGTCGGCGAGGCCAATATCTAAATCCCGGTAAAGCTCAATCAATTCACTGCAACGCTCGATGTCGGAAATCTGGCAGGGTTCGAGCTGATATATGCCCTCGGTAATCCCGCGTAAAAAGTCGAGTTCGGCCTCCACGCCCAAGAATTCCCGAAGGAGATAATCCACCTCGGCCAGAATAACCACCGGAATGACGACTGTGGCCCGCGTAAGCTGTTAAAGGCCCGGCAAACGGCTTTGTGATGCGCGTCATCGGCATCGTAAAGCGCGTACAGCGCGCCACTGTCGGCGATCACCCTCATTTCGGCTGTCTCGCCGCCGCACGAAGGATATTTTCAGCCTGTGCTGAAACGTCCGAGCGCCCACTCCGATAAACCCCCACCCCCGGTGGCAACCCAGGCTTGACCTCGCGCTCATCCGGCTGCCGTAAATAGCTCAATATCGCATCGCGTATGATCTCCATTTGACCCCGGCCTTCGGCATTGGCTCGCTCGCGCAGGCTTTGCGCTATGTCGTCATCGAAATAAAGCGTTGTCTTGTGCATGTCAGCCTCTTCGCAAAATGAGTCTAGCGCTTATGGTAGCAAGCAGGGCCGGCATGAGGAGCGAGTCCAACCGTACCGATTTATTCATCCCGGACGCTCCGCCCGCGTAGCCCCCTTGGACAGCCCCGCCAGCAATTCCTCCACCGCCAGCGGGTCCACCGGCTTGACCAAGTGATGGTCGAAGCCCGCCTCTTTTGACAGCCGCTTGTCCTCGTCCTGGCCCCAGCCGGTCAACGCGGCGATGACGATGCCCTGGCCCCAAGGCTCCCGGCGCATCCGGCGGCAGGCGTCGTAGCCATTCAAGAGGGGCATCCCGATGTCCAACAAAATCAACTCGGGCCGGAATGCCTCCGCCACGGCGATGGCTTCCAGCCCGTCGTGGGCGGCGCGGACCTCGTGCCCGAGGATTTCGATCAGCGCCGCCAAACTGGCGGCGCCATCCAGGTTGTCATCCACCACCAGCACCCGGCGGCAGCCCGTGGCCCCCGCCGGCCCGCCCGCCTCCGGCATGGATGGACTGGATTCCGACGGCTCCGGGACCGGCAGGCGGACGACGAACTCACTCCCCTTGGCCTTGCCCTCGCTGCGGGCCTCGATGGTCCCGCCATGCAAGGCCATGAGCTGCTTCGCCAAGCTCAGCCCGATGCCCAGCCCGCCCTGGGCCTTTTCCAGGGACTGGTCCACCTGGGTGAACATCTCAAACACCTTGGACAGCAGATGGGGCGGGATGCCGATGCCGTTGTCCTTGACGCTCACCGTGGCCTCGCCGTCCTGCCGCCGCACCGTCAATTCGATGAAACCCCCATGCTCGGTGTATTTGGCCGCGTTGTTCAGCAGGTTGGACAACACCTGGGCCAGCCGGGTCGGGTCGGCCTCGACGAAGATTGGCTCGGGCGGCACATCAAGGCACAGCTCGTGGCCGCATTGAACGAACAAGGACTGACAGGTCTCCGCCGCCTGCCGCGCCAGGGTGCCCAACTCCATCCGCTCCTTGTGCAGCTCGATCTTGCCCCGGCTGATGCGGCTCAGGTCGAGCAGGTCGTCGATGAGCCGGACCATGTGCGCCACCTGCCGCTCCATCATGCCCCGCGCCCGCTGCAAGGCGTCGGGATCGTGGCCAACCCGCCGCATGATTTGCAACCCGTTGCGGATCGGCGCCAGCGGGTTCCGCAGCTCGTGGGCCAGAATCGCCAGGAACTCGTCCTTGCGGCGGTCGGCCTCCCGCAGCGCCTGCTCGATGGCCCTGCGCTCGGTGATGTCCTGGAAAATGCCCACCATGCGCACCGGCCTGCCGTCGTCGTCGTCGTAATCCGCCCTGGCCAGGCTGGCGATCCAGATGGTGTCCCCGCCGGGCCGGATGGCGCGGAACTCCGCCGCGAGGGTGTCGCGCTCGGCGATGGCCCGGTCCACCTCGTCCATGACATGGGGCTTGTCCTCGGGATGGATCAGCGCCGAGAAGTTCGCCATCCAGCCGTCGAACTCCGCGACGCCGAACAAGGCATAGCACTCGGGCGACCAGAACAACTGGCCGGTCAGGAGATTCCATTCCCACACGCCCATGTGCGCCGCGATCAGGGCGAGGTTCAGCCGCTCCTCGCTTTCGTGCAGCGCCGCCTCGGCCTGCTTGCGCTCGTTGATGTCGATGTGAACCCCCGCCGCCCGCGTGGGCCGCCCCTCCCCGTCGCGCTCGTAGACTTGGCCGCAATCCAGCACCCACAACCAATCGCCATGCCTGGTCCGCAGCCGATGCTCGCTGCGATAGATGGCGCAGCGGCCCGCCAGGTGGTCGCCCAGCGCGTCCATCACCAGGGGCAGGTCGTCCGGGTGGATGAGCTTCTTCCAGGACGATACGCAGGGCGCGATGTCCTCCGGCTGATACCCCAGCATTTCCGCCCAGCGCCGGTTGAAGCGCATCACGCCGTTATGAATGCTCCAGTGCCAGGAACCGAGGTCGGCGCTTTCCAGGGTGATGGCGAGGTGCGTCTCGCTCTCGCGGAGCGCCGCCTCCGCCCGTCTGCGGGCGGTGACTTCCGTCACCACGCAGCCGACGCCGAGAATCGCGCCGTCGGCGCCTAGCACCGGCACGTAACTCGCCACCCAATCCCGCGTGACGCCCGGCTGCCCCGGCGTCTCGCCGCGCAAATCCATTTCCTGCACCGACTCGCCCATCCCAATGACCCGCCGGTAAACGGGTTCGAGCGAGTCGGCCAGGCTGGGCAGCATCTCCCGGACGGTGCGGCCCAAGTGAGCCGCCACGGAGGCGCCGTCGATCTCCGCCAAGCGCTCGTTGATGCGCAGGAAGCGGAACTCCCGGTCCAGC
>NZ_JBTEKS010000193.1:0-8364 GCF_054333355.1 Methylomagnum sp.
GTGGCAGTAGTCGTACACGGTCATGCCGCACACATACATGCGGGCCTTGCCCGGCTCAATCGGGGTGAAGGTTTCTTTCTGGCGGGTGAGGGTGTTGTGGATGGTCAGCATGGAATTACGGTGGAATAGTGTCGTGTTCAGAATTCGTTCGCGGCAAGCTCATTCACCCTGGCGTCCGCCCAGACTCGGACGGCGTGGCAGATTTCGCGCAGCTCTTCGCGGGATAGGGTGGTTATTTCGGCATCGTCATAGCGCATGACGACGGCATAGGGATTAGACGGTCAAGCGCGTCGATAGGCATCGGCAGCGCAATGCCAACCTCGGATAGCCACCGACCAAGCTGGGCCAAATCATGGGTGCGCCCAAAACCCACCGAATGGGCAAACAGTACGGCCTTCAACGATTTTTCAACCGCCTGCTGGGCGTGAAACCCAATGATCGAAAGGGAAATGCCGGGCGCGTCCAGGATGTAGTCGAATACGGCGATGTCCTTATCCGCCATGCGCAAGGCGCGCCGGGCCTCCTCAAGCTGGGGCGTCATAAAGCACCCTGCCTTCCCGTAACGCCTGATGAATCACGGTGCCGGGAACCTGTCCCCGCCGGGTGGCCTCCTGTTCCGAATACACCAGCACATCCACCCCGGTGCCCATATCGCCGATGGCTTGGCGGAGCCGGATCATCTCTTGGCCCGGATCATCCACCCGCGCCTCGATCACCATCACGTCTAAATCGGAACCTGTGTCCGCCTCGCCCCTGGCCTGAGAGCCAAACAGGATGATCTTGCGCGGACTGGCGACCGCCACCAGCCGCTCAACCATTTGCTTAAGGCTCGGTTCTGTCAGCATTTCACTCGGACTCGTAGGTGAATTCGGCCAAACGGCGGCGCAGGCGGTGCTTATCGAGGATGCGATACAGCGTGCCGAGATCCGGCCCATCATGGCGTCCCGTCAGGGCGGTGCGGAGCGGCATGAACAGCGCCTTGCCCTTGGCCCCGGTGTTGGCCTTCAACGCCTTCATGAAGCCGTCGAAATCGTCCCCGGCATTCTGGGCGGCGTCCAGCGCGGCCAGGAAGAACGACTCGCCCGCCTGCCGGGCCGGTTCCGCCGCCTCGCCATCCAGCCGCAACTCGTCGGTGAAGAGGATGCGCGCCCACTCGTCGGCCTGATCCGGGAACACGCAATTGCTGCGCACGATGTCGAGGAATTCGGCGCAACACTCGCCCGGCACGATGGCGCGGGTCTCGGCGCGGAGCCAGTCCAACAAGGCGCCGTCGATCGCCGCCCGCACCGCGAGGTGCTGCCAATGATCGAGATGGGCCGGGTCGAAACGGGCCGGGGATTTCCCCAGGCGGGACAGATCGAAGCGGGCCTTGAGCGCGGCGAAGTCCATCAAGTCGTCGCTTTCATAATGGTGGCCGAGGCGGGCCATCATGTTCAGCAGGGCGGCGGGGAAATACCCCTCTTCCCGCAACTGGGCGATGCTGCGGCTGCCATTGCGCTTGGACAGGGGCGAGCCGTCGTCGCCCAGGATCAGCGCGGAATGGGCATAGTATGGCACCGGCAGATCCAGCGCCCGCAGCACCAGCATTTGGCGGGGCGTGTTGGCGAGATGGTCCTCGCCGCGCAGGACGTGGGTCACGCCCATCAGCGCGTCGTCGATGGCGTTGCAGAAGAAGAACGCGGCGCTGCCGTCGGCGCGGCGGATGATGAAGTCGCCGATGTCGCCGCTGGCGAATTTCTGCGGGCCGCGCACGCCGTCCACAAATTCGACGACTTCGTTTTTCGGCACCCGGAAGCGCAGGGTCGGGACCAGCCCCTCGGCCCGCTTGCGGGCGGACTCTTCCGCGCTCAGGTGGGCGCACTTGCCGGAGTAGCGCGGCGGCTGGCCGGAGCTCAGTTGAATCTTGCGGGAGATTTCCAGCTCCCGCGCCGAACAGAAGCACGGATAGGCTAAGCCCTTCCGCTCCAGCGCGTTGTAATAGCGCTCGTAGGTGGCGCCGCGCCGGGATTGGAACCAAGCGTCATTGGGTTCGCCCGTGTCCGGCCCCTCGCTCCAATAGAGCCCCAGCCAGCGCAAATCCGCCAGCAACTCATCGACAAACTCGCGGCGGCTGCGCTCGGCGTCGGTGTCCTCAATGCGGAGCAGGAAAGCATCGCCGAACAGGGCGCTGAACAAGGCCGTGCGGGCGTTGCCGATGTGCATGAGTCCCGTGGGACTCGGGGCGAAACGGGTTTTGGTTGGATTCATGGAATATACAAGGTGGGATGAAGGGCGTGATGGGTGTGAACTTTACCAACAGGCCATCGGGCGGGGCAACCGTGGCCGTCGGCGCACGGTGTGACAGCCAGCCGGGCGGCTGACTGAAATCAGGGGATAACAAAGCCAGGCTTCCGGCGCGGCTATACTGCGCTCAGTTGCAAGCTGAACCTCTTGCCCCCTCTCCCTCTGGGAGAGGGTTGGGGTGAGGGGGGGTTAAAAAGCTCAGTTTGTGGCTGTTCCGAGCATATGCCGGGTCAGCCGCCGCGCCGGTTCAGCTTGCTTTAGGTAGCCGACCTCACCAAGCGCAATACCGCGCTTTTTTCAATCTTACCCTCGCCATCCGTGAACAGCTCATAGGCGGCGGACACCATTTCCGCCTTGCGGTCGGGCGGCACGGCGCGTTCCACATCGGCCAACGCCTCCTCGACGGTTTCGATGGCCAGCCGCAACGCC
Source organism: Methylomagnum sp. (assembly GCF_054333355.1). Classification (NCBI taxonomy): domain Bacteria; kingdom Pseudomonadati; phylum Pseudomonadota; class Gammaproteobacteria; order Methylococcales; family Methylococcaceae; genus Methylomagnum; species Methylomagnum sp. The sequence goes on from NZ_JBTEKS010000193.1 coordinate 2,713, forward strand.
TCGGGATTCAGCTTGGGCAGCGCGGGCCGCTGGTAAGGCGCGTTCGCGTCCTCCACCATGGAGCCCGCGCCGGTGGCCAGCCACAGGAAATCCACGTCCGCCGCATTGGCGATGGCGATCAACACCTTGCGGGTTGGCTCGCCACCCGAAAAATACCGGCGTATCCCGGATTGCGACAAATCGGCCTTGCGGGCCAGCGCGTTCACGCTGCCTACCCGTTCAGCGCACCGCTGCATCCGCGCCACGAACCCCTCATCCAGAGCCGATTCCAGTTCCGCGCCGGATAGCTGAGCCTCGCTCACGCTGTAGGGCTGCGCCGTTTCCCCAATCCTTTTTTGGTCTGACTCGTTTTTGCTCATTTTTCCTACAGCCATCATCTCTTGGATGGAACACGCAACGTCAATCGCTTTAGCGTTGACATCGTATCTCTTTAGAAATATATTCACCCCATCCAGCGCGGAAGCATTAGTCCTTTTTTAAAAAGAGGACACTATTGCGACCGTTATCCCGACAAACGTACAAAACCTCCTCTTTGCAGAGCCATCCCATGAACCGTGGATAGCCCGCTCTCGCACAAGATGTGACGAACATGGCCCGCGCGGCTGAATGGGAAGTGACTGCGTGAGGGGTTACGGTTTGGCGTGACAAGGAGCCACGCCCCCACAGGCATGAACCAAACGGCGGCATCCCATGAGAAAGCCCGGCGACTATCCAAACACCCCGTTCCCCGGCAGCCCCCCACCGGACGGATCGTCGATGCCCATGGAACGCAGCCACCCCCTCCTGCTGTTGTTCATCGCCTTGCTGCTCCTAACCATACTAACCGTCAGGAATTTTACGCCTGGGTAGACACCGGCCCCAGCCTCGCCCCATTCGTGCCGGACCCAGCGGTTCGGGCCATCCAAAACGCCTAACGCAAGCACCCTGGCGCCGGAATCCGCCCATCAAGACCAGCGCGATTCCGAGCCACGGCGACCCAGCCAAGCCTCCCCGCGCTTACTTCCGTCGTCCCTGACGCCTCACAACGGCCTCCAATTCCACCCCCCGTTGGCCGTGAGTTCCAGCAGCGCATCGTAATCCTCGGCACGGTCATCCCCTTCCCGCTGCCCCTCAAACCCCACCGTCAGATAGGTGATGTCGCGCCCCGACAGGATGCCAAGCATTCGCGATGCCGTCGCCGCGTCCAAATCCTTGAATGGATTATAAAGGACGGCGAAGCGCGGAGAGACTAGCAATATACGAGCGAATGAGACAAATCGTTGCTCATGCAGGGAAAATAATTTGTCCCAATCATGTTCCTCATCCAAGCCACCGGCCCGCGCCAACACGCTTTCGATGCCCAGCAGGGTCAGGGTCTCGACGATGGCGGCGTCGGTGATCCGCCCATCCAGCTCCGTCGGCACCAAGGCTTGGCGCAACGTGCCCGGCGGCAAATAGGCCCGCTCCGGCAAGAACATGATGCGATCCAACGTGGGGCGGCGGACGCAGCCGGTGCCCGCGTCGAAAATGCCCACCGTCGCCTTGAACAAGGCGTCCTTGGCCGCGTCGTCCAGCCCCGTGACCAGGGTGCGGGTGCCGTGGGCGATCTCCACCGACAGCTCCCGCACCAGCACATGCCCGTCCACCGGCGAATGCAGGGTCACGCTGTCGTACGCCACCCGGTCGTCCTCCTCGCGCACATCCATGCCGGACACCGTTTCGGTTTGGGCCACCTCGATGGCGTACCAGAAGTTGATGAGCCGCTGAATGACGGCGTAATAGGACGAGATGGACTGGAACCAATTGACGATCAACGAGAACGCGCCCACCAGCATCGCGAACGCCATCACCGACTGGGTGATGACGCCGAACTCCACGTCGCCCCGCATGTACAGCGGCGCCACCAGCAGGACGGGGATGATCTGGACCAGATAGTTGTAGCCCGTGGTGAAGAAGCCCAGGCTGCGGTTCACCTGGATGATCTTCCTGAAGTTGGCCGCCAAGTCGGTGATCTTGCCGTGCAGGCGCGGCTTGATTTCGTTCTCGCGGTGCAGCAGCGCCACCGATTCCGCCTTCTCCCGGACGTGAATCAGGTCGGAGCGGAACGCCGCCTCCTTGTCGAGCTGGGTGTAGTTGAGGTCGACCAGGGGGATGCCCAGCCGCACGGCGAAATAGGAGCCGACCACCGAGTAGGCCAGGGCCGCGCCGAACAGCCATGGGCTGATGGACCACAGCACGCCGGAGAACAGCACGATGGTGAAGACGCCGTTCACCATCAGCAGCACGAAGGACAGGGTCGTCACCGTGAAGGTGCGGACATCCTCGGTGATGCGCTGGTCGGGGAATTCCACCACCTCGCGGCGGATGGTTTCGTCGTTGATGCGGTAGTAGGTCGGATACTTGAGGTACAAATCCACGAAGCCCCGCGTCATGAAGGCCCGCCATAAGAGGCCCAGGCGCTCCTCGCAGAAGCGCAGGTACACGGCCACCGCCGTGGACGCGGCAAACACCACGATATACAGCAACGCTTGGCGGACATAGGCGTCGGTGTTGCGCTCGGCGATGGCGCTCATGAAATCCCGCCCCACGTAGCTATTCACCACGTTCAGCAGGTTGACGCCGAGGAATAGCGCGATGAGCAAGAGAAACAGGCGGACGGCCTTGCCCCCGACCTCGGAGCGGACCAATTCGCGGATGAGTCGGGTGAATAGCCCCCAGCCTTGTTCGTTTATGGGTATGTGCAGCATTGGCTTGATCCCGTAATGGTTCCGGCGGATAAAAAACTTATTTCATAATGTTGGATTGCCGACGGGGATGTTAGCAGGATTGACGCCCTGCGGAAGCTGGCCGACAACACCGCCCGCCTTTTCCTCGTCCGCGTCTCGCGTGCCGGGGCCGACCATGCTATTTTCCGACCCCGGACCCGACCCGCGACACACCGTCCGCAAGGAGCGCGGCCATCTTGACCGCGAACGGGCTGGACGCCCGTACCCCCGTGACCTTGCCGCCCCCACGACACCATGCACATCCTCAGCCTGATCCTATGGACGCCCTTCCTCGGTGCCCTGCTCATCGCGTTGACCCCGCCCGACCGGGTCCGCCGGATTCGCGGCCTCGCCTTCGCCGCGTCGGGGCTGGCCCTGATCCTGGCCTGGAGCCTGCCGTGGTTCTTCGACACCCGCACCGCGGCCACCCAATTCGCCGAATCCCACGTCTGGAACCCTGAACTCGGCAGCTATTACGCGCTGGGCGTGGACGGCTTCTCGCTGCCCATGCTGCTGCTGTCCACCCTGCTGTGCCTCATCGCCCTGCTGGCCTCCGGCGGCGTCGCGACCCGCGTCAAGGGCTACCACGTCTGGCTGCTGGCCCTGGAGTTCGGGATGCTGGGCGTGTTCATGGCGCAGGACTGGTCGCTGTTCTTCGTGTTCTGGGAACTGACCCTGATCCCGCTGTTCTTCCTCATTGACCAATGGGGCGGGCCGCGCCGCCACACCGCCAGCCTGAATTTCGTGCTGTACACCATGGGCGGTTCGGTGTTCATGCTCATGAGCCTGTTGATCGTGTTCACCTACTCGGCGGAACACTCCACCACCATGGATTCCATGCTTGGCACCGCCCGGAGCCTACCCGCCGATGTGCAACTGTGGGTTTTCCTAGGCTTCCTCATCGGCTTCGGGGTGAAGATGCCGGTCTTCCCCATTCATGGCTGGCTGCCCCTGGCCCATGTGGAAGCCCCCAGCCCGGTGAGCATCCTCTTGTCCGGCGCCATGCTCAAAATGGGCGCCTACGGCCTGCTCAAAGCCACCGGGATGCTGCCCGCCGCCGCCCTTGTCCTGCAACCCTGGCTGGCGGGGCTGGCCCTGGTCAGCATTCTTTATGGCGCCCTGCTGGCCTGGCGGCAGACCGACCTCAAGGCCATGATTGCCTACTCCTCGGTCAGCCACATGGGCGTGGTCCTGCTGGGGCTAGCCACCCTCAACGAAACCGGCCTACTGGGCGCGACCCTGCAAATGAGCGCCCACGGACTGGTGGCCGGGGCGCTGTTCCTGCTGATTGGCCTACTCTACGAGCGCACCCACACCCGCGAAATCGCCGATTACAGCTCGCTGGTCCAGGTCACGCCGCGTTTCGCCCTGTTCATCACCCTGGCCCTGCTGGCCTCCATGGGCCTGCCCGGCTCGGCGGGCTTTGTGGCGGAATTGCACGCGCTCATCGGCGGCTTCCAAAGCTTCGGCTGGGCCATGGTCCTGCTGAGCCTTAGCATCCTCATCGGCGCGGCTTACGCCATCCGCACCGTCCGCTGCTTGTTCACCGGCCCGGTGCGGCCCGAGATGCGCGGCATCCCCGACTTGCGTCCCCACGAACTGGTCGCCGCCGGGATCCTGGCCGTCGGGATTCTGGTGCTGGGGCTGGCCCCGGCGTCCGCCACCCGATTGATGGCCGCCAAAGTCGGAGAGTTGGGTTCGGCCTTCGCGCACAGGTCTCTTTGACATTCTTGAATTTCCACGTAAATTTTCCTAACCCATTAATTTTTTTAGGAAAAAACCGTGGCTAACTCACGTACTCTCAGCGTGGCATGGGCTGTTTCGGAATCCAGATTTCCACAGGCCGATGTCACCCAGGCAATGGAGTCCCTCGGCCTACATTTACAGCCTTTGGATATAAGGCAACCAGTTTCGGGGCAATTCGACCTCGCGGTCCTGCATTCGGCCTGTTTCGGCGACCTGGAGCAACTCCGCCATTTTCATAACGAATTGTCCGTGCCCAGCCTGATCGTGGCGGATTCAGAGGCCGAGGAGAACCAGATTTTTCAATGGCCGACCCTGCCCCTCAGCGTGGATGTCTGCCGGGCGGAATCCCTCAACGACCAACTGGCCCCGCGCCTTAGGCGGCTCACCGAAGCGACCGGCCAGGTCATCGGCTGGCACTTGAAGAATGGCGCCAGTCGGGGCATGTCCAAGGCGCTGCATAACCGGGAATACCTGGAACTCCGGCTGGCGCGGGAGCTTTCCAACGCCCAAAAGTATTGCCGCTCCCTGTCCATCGCCTGGCTGGAACTGGCCGACCTCAGCCGCATCGGCAAGACCTTCGGCGCGGCGGCGGCGGACCGGGCCTTGCAAGCCTTCACGGAGAGCGCGGTGGATAACATCCGCATCGTCGATTGGCTGGCCCATTACGGCGATGGCGAATTCTGTCTGGTCATGCCGGACACCTGGCTCAACGAAGCCCGCCAAGTGGCCCAGCGGCTCAAGAAGAACCTGTCGTTGCTGCAAGTGCAAGTGGATGGGCAGCATGTGCTGACGCCCCGGATGAACATTGGGGTTGCCGAATTGAGCGACGCGGAAGAATCGCACGGAGACCTGATGCAGAAGGCGGCGGAGGCGGCGCTGATGGATATGATGGGGGCGTAGGCCACCGCCGTTAAATTAGAGCATTTTCATTTTGGGTTTACGGCACTCACGTAGGCCGACTCGGTTTCGAAAACCGATTCGGCCTTTCTCGGTGCCGTACACTCATGTTGAAAACGCTCTAAGGCGATTTCCAGGAAAAGACATACCTGTAGGATGGGTAGAGCGAAGCGAAACCCATCACCCTGTGTCCGGCTCGATGGGTTTCGCGAGTACGCTCTACCCATCCTACATCCAGATCAACGGTGACAAGCATTTTCGGAAA
>NZ_JBTEKS010000194.1:0-8287 GCF_054333355.1 Methylomagnum sp.
TCGTCCCGTTGCGAGCAGGCGGTCAGCACGCGGGATTCGTCCTTCACCCGGTTGAGTCGGTAGATACCCGCTTCCACGCCCACCCACGGCAGGAAGTGAACCAACCAGCGCGGGGTGATGGTGGGGAGTTGCGGTACGGTCTTGGTCGCGTTGGCGAGCTGGCGTGCCGCCGCGTCGCTGAGAGCCAGTTGTTGAGTTTCGATTTCGGCCATGGTTTTTCCTATTAGTTCTTATCGTTCCCACGCTAAGCGTGGGAATGCATCAATGGACGCTCTGCGTCCCGAGTCGTAGGTCGGGCATGCATTCCATGCCCGACATCGCTTATGCGTCGGCACGTCGGGCATGAGTACATGCCCGACCTACGGGTTATTTGGCTATCGTGGATTTCCCCGCCAGCGCCCGCGCTTCATCCACAAAGTAATAAGCCCCGCCGGAAGTTCCCGCCACGGACGCCCCCGCCACCGCGCCCGGTGAAACCGGCGTGGCTTGGTTAAGGAAGTAGGGCGAAGACCCCGCCGCCCCGGACAACGCCGCAGGCACAGACCGGGCGTGGGATTCCTGGGGTGGCCCGAAGGCCGAAGCGGGCGGCACCGCCCCCGCGAAGGGCTGGGCGCCCGCCTGGATGCCCGGCGTGACCGGCGCGGTCGAGCCGTGATGCTGGCCCGGCACGGCGGAGCGGCCCTGCAAGCCCCGTGGATCGGCGGCGGTGGCCGTGGTCGGCGCGGTGTTGGCGCGACGGGCCGGGTCCAGGCTGGGCGGCTGCGGGTTCGCCACGGGCAGGACTTGCGGCGACGAGGGCTGCACCGATTCCAGGAAGTAGTACAGGGTCTCGGCGGATTCCCCCGAGGGCGGCGCGGCCAAGGCCACCGGCGACAAGCCCGAAGCCCCCGCCGCCCCGCCCGGTAAGGAACGGGCCTGGGTTTCGGTCGGCGGCTTGAGGCTGGAGGCGACCGGCGGCGTCCCGGCGGGCGGGGCCGCGCTGGGGGTCGGCGCGGTCGGTCCCGGCGCTATTCCGTTACTTGTATTCAGGCTGGTAGTCATAGTATTTGCCCACATCGACGTTTTCGAGCACCGCCAGGGCGTCCTCGGTCAGCACCGCCAACGAGCTGTACTGGGAGATCAAATAGGAGGCGATGGCCTTGCGGCTGATGCCCATGAACTTGACCGACAGCCCCAGCCCCTGCTCGCCGGGCAAGCCGGGTTGATAGAGGCCGACCACGCCTTGGCGGCTTTCGCCGGTACGGAGCAGCAGGACGCTGGTCTTGCCGTTTTCGATGGGCAGCTTGTCGGTGGGGATCAACGGAATGCCGCGCCAAGTGAGGAACGGCGAGCCATACAGGTTGACGGTGGGTGGCGGCACGCCCCGGCGGGTGGCTTCCCGGCCAAAGGCGGCGATGGTCTTGGGATGGGCCAGGAAGAAGGCCGGCTCCTTCCAGACTTTGGTGATGAGTTCGTCCAAATCGTCCGGGGTGGGCGCGCCACCCTGTTGGGGCTGGATGCGCTGGCTATCGGCGACGTTGTGCAACAGGCCATACTCGGCGTTGTTGATGAGTTCGGATTCCTGCCGCTCCTTCACGGTCTCGATGGCCAGCCGCAATTGTTGCTGAATTTGATCGTGGGGATTGCTGTAGAGGTCGGACACACGGGTGTGGATGTCCACCGTGGTCGTCACCGCGCCAAGGAAATACTCGCGGGGAGTCTCGTCGTAATCCACGAAGGTTTCCGGCAGGTCGCTTTCGTCCCGTTGCGAGCAGGCGGTCAGCACGCGGGATTCGTCCTTCACCCGGTTAAGGCGGTAGATGCCCGCCTCCACGCCCACCCACGGCAGCAGATGCAGCAGCCAGCGCGGGGTGATGGTGGTGAGTTGCGGTACGGTCTTGGTGGCGTTGGCGAGTTGGCGGGCCGCCGCGTCGCCCAAGGCGCGTTGGATTTCAGAAGTTTCGGCCATGGTTGGTACCTTGGTTTTGTTGGTTTAAGTGCTCGTTCCCACGGGTGCGTGGGCGTGCATAACAGGCGCTTGTCCTGCGCAAAGGCGCAGGCCGCCGCGCTCTGTTCGTATGTCCCCCCATCCTGGGATGGGTCGCATCGGCGTAGGTCGGGCTTCAGCCCGACGCTAGCCGAATAAAGCGGATGTGTCGGGCTGAAGCCTGACCTACAACGCTACGCCGTGTGTCCTAAATCCCCGCCCCGCCGTCAAACATCTCGTTCCGCACCTGCGCCTGGCTGACGTTGCTCTCCGGCGGCACGCTGCGGGTCAGCCAGACATTGCCGCCGATGGTGGAGCCGCGCCCGAGGGTGATGCGGCCCAGGATGGTGGCCCCGGCGTAGATCACCACGTCGTCCTCGACAATCGGGTGGCGGGCGTTGCCCTTGAGCAGCACGCCGTTCTCGTCCACCGGGAAACGCTTGGCGCCGAGGGTCACGGCCTGATAGACGCGGACCCGCTGGCCGATGACGGCGGTCTCGCCGATCACCACGCCGGTGCCGTGGTCGATGAAGAAGCTGGCCCCGACCGTCGCGCCGGGATGGATGTCGATGCCGGTGGCGGAGTGGGCGATTTCGGCGATGACCCGCGCCACCAGCGGCGCGCCCAGTTGGTAAAGCTCGTGGGCCAGCCGGTGATGAATGGTGGCGGTGATGCCGGGATAGCAGACCAGCACCTCGTCGATGCTGCGGGCGGCGGGATCGCCCTGATAGGCGGCTTCGATGTCGCTTTCCAGCAAGGTCCGCACCTTCGGGAGGCGTGCGGCGAAATCGCGGACGATGCCGCTGGCTTTTGTCTCGAAGCCGTTGCTGGTCTCGCCGGACTCCTCCGCCACGAAACGCAGTTCCAGCCGCACCTGCTCGCGCAGAGCGCGGAGGGCGACATCCAGGGTGTGGCCGACGAAGTAATCGGTGCCTTCCCCGGTCAGCTCGGACGAGCCCAGCCGGTTGGGGAACAGCGCGGCGGCGAGGCCGTCGACGATGCCCACCAGCGCCTTGCGGGACGGCAGCTTGGGCGGGTGGTCGGCCCGTTGCCGCAGGGCCAGCGAGTCCACCCGGAGCTGGCGCAATTCGGCCACGATGGACCCGATATTCCAGTGATTGGAACTCATGGCGGCGGCCCTCAGATGGCCAATCCATGGGCACCGAACGCGCCGCCGCTGATGCGGTCGAGCCGAGCCAGCGGCGTCTGGTTGATGGCGGGGGCGTTTTTTCCAAGCCGGTAAGTCATGTGAATCTCCTGATTAATGAAGCCCATAAAAAAAGCCAGCGGTCACAAGTTTGGACTCACTGGCTTCCGGTTGTCCGGTCAGCTTTGGGTGTACGTTGTCACTACCCGTGCCCTGTGATTTTTTCGGGCTTCAAATCGAATGTGCTTACACTTTAGCGGATGGCTGGTTATTACCGGAAAGAATAAAAAAGCATTATTCAATAACCGATAATCATCTAAATCAGAATCTTTTGAGACGAATGCCCCGATTCGCCAAATCCATTTCAATTGGCAAAGCTATCCACGCGGTGCGTGCCATTCGGGCGCGACCGGATTCATCCACAGCGTGTGAGATTAAAGCCGTAAAGGAATGCCTCCGCGATAACCCGGGGGAAATACCGGCGGACTAAGCGTGTTATAGCGGCATTCATACGAGTTCGATACGGCGGTAGGGTACGCTGTGCTACCTCTCCGACCCCGCAATGTACGCACAGCGTACCCTACGAATCGCGTATCGAAGCCGAGCGAGCGGCGCTCTAATGGACGCTATATTGGATAGCCCGGATTACGCCGAACGGTTCCGGCTGACGACCAGATACATCAGCGCCTCTTCCCGTCCCGCATTCAGATAGGCATGGGGCAGGTTCGCCGAAAACTGCAAGGCGTCCCCCGCCCGCAGGGCATAGCGGCGGTTGTCCAGGGAGACGACGACTTCCCCGGACACCAAGGCCAGATTGACCCAGCCTTCTTCAATGGGCGAAACCTCCTCCACGCCGCCGCCGCGCAGCACGATCTCGTAGAACTCCGCCCGCCGGTTCGGCGCATCGGGGCTCAGGGTCCGCCAGGAGCACAGGCCCGCGCCGGTGATTTTCACGGGCGTTTCCTGCCCCCGCAGCAACACCGCCCGGGCCGAGGATTCGTAGGTTTGCAGGAAGTGGGTGAGCGGCACGTCCAGCGCCTTGGCGATTTTCCACAGCACCGCGACGGTGGGCGTGCTGCGGCCATTCTCGATCTGGCTGAGCATGGACGTGCTGACGCCCGAGGCCAGCGACAATTCGTTCAGGGACAGGCCACGCTCCTTGCGGAGTTCGCGCAGGATGCGGCCAATGCTCCGGGCCATGTCGATGTCTTCAATCTCAAGGCTGGGTGGCTTGGCTTGGGTCATGCTGGCGATGGAGGGGGCGGTGCGGATCACGATGGACTCCATTAAACCGAAGTGTTTGCTATTGAAGGAGTTACCCTGCGAGTGCAGCCTTCATGCCAGGGCGCAGGTTCCGCTAAATTGGAGGCGCGGGCGGCTGCCGTGGGCGGGGATTGCGGCCCGGGCAACAGGGGGTGTTGGCGGGGTGTTGCTGCCGGGGCAGCGGGACGCCCCGTCCCGTGGGGGGCTAGGCCGCCACGTCCCGCGCCTTCCCCTCCGCGAACACCCGCAGCCGCTTGGGTTGCAGGAACACCGCCTCGCCCCGGCTCAGTGGCTTGCCGTTGAACGGATCCCGCGCCATCTCCACCTCCACGAGGCCATGGCCGTCGGCCCGCTCCAACTCGATCCGCACCGTCACCCCCAGCGCCCGGATGTCGGTGACGGTGGCGGCCAGCGCCCCGGCGCCGGGGTCGTGCTTGAGGATGTCGATCTCGTGGGGCCGGGCGTAGAACACCGCCGCGTCCTGCGGCTCGTGGTGGCCGTGCAGGTCCACCTGGGCCTCGCCGATCTTGGCCTGGCCATCGTGGACCCGGCCATGGAACAGGTTCACGTCCCCGAGGAACTGGTAGACGAAGGGCGTGGCGGGATGGTCGTAGACCTCGTCGGGCGTGCCGATCTGCTCGATCCGCCCCTCGTTCAGCACCACCACCCGGTCGGCCACTTCCAGCGCCTCCTCCTGGTCGTGGGTGACGAACACGCTGGTGACGTGCAATTCGTCGTGCAGCCGCCGCAGCCAGCGCCGCAGTTCCTTCCGCACCTTGGCGTCGAGGGCGCCGAACGGCTCGTCCAGCAGCAGCACCTTCGGCTCCACCGCCAGGGCGCGGGCCAGGGCGATGCGCTGGCGCTGCCCGCCGGAGAGCTGGGCCGGGTAGCGCTCCGCCAGCCAGTCCAGTTGCACCAGTCCCAGCAATTCGTGGACCTTGCGGCGGATTTCCGCCTCCGGCGGGCGGGTGGCCCTGGGCCGGACCCTAAGGCCGAAGGCGATGTTCTCGAACACGGTCATGTGGCGGAACAGGGCGTAGTGCTGGAACACGAAGCCCACCTGCCGATCCCGGACATGGGTGTCGGTGGCGTCCTCGCCGTGGAACAGGATGGACCCGGCGTCGGGCGTCTCCAGCCCGGCGATGATGCGCAGCAGGGTGGTCTTGCCACAGCCGGAGGGGCCGAGCAGGGCCACCAGTTCGCCCCCGGCGATTTCCAGGTCGATGTGTTTCAGCGCCTTGAAGCGGCCAAATGATTTTTGGATGTCGCGGACTTCGATGCTCATGGACGGGATTCCTGATCGTGGGTCGGTGGGCGGAGGGGCGGGGCTGGACCATAACGTCGGGCATGGGTACATGCCCGACCTACGGATGTCCGCTTTCCTTGGCCTCGTGCTTGAGGTGCCATTCCAGCGCCGTCTTCGCGGCCAGCGTCACCAGGGCCAAGAGCGCCAGCAACGAGGCCACGGCGAAGGCGGCGGCGGCGTTGTATTCGTTGTAGAGGATTTCCACATGCAGCGGCACGGTGTTGGTCAAGCCACGGATGTGCCCGGACACCACCGACACCGCGCCGAACTCGCCCATGGCCCTCGCGTTGCAGAGGATCACGCCGTACAGCAAGCCCCACTTCACATTGGGCAGGGTCACATGCCAGAAGGTCTGCCAGCCGGACGCGCCCAGCACCGTCGCGGCTTCCTCCTCCTCGGTGCCCTGGGACTGCATGAGCGGGATCAGCTCGCGGGCCACGAAGGGGAAGGTCACGAAGATCGTGGCGAGGACGATGCCCGGCACCGCGAAAACCAGCTTGAGGTCGTGGTCGTGCAGCCACGGCCCCAGCCAGCCTTGCAGGCCGAACAGCAGCACGTAGATCAAGCCCGACACCACCGGCGACACGGAGAAGGGCAGGTCGATGAGGGTGATGAGCAGGCTTTTCCCCGGAAACTCGAACTTGGCGACGCACCAGGCGGCGGCGAGTCCGAACACCAAGTTGAGCGGCACGGCGATGAGCGCCGCCGTCAGGGTCAGGCGGATGGCGGCCAAGGCGTTGGGTTCCACCAGGGCGGCGAAATAGGTGCCCAGCCCCTTGCTCAAGGCGTTGACGAACACCACCGCCAGGGGCAGGAACAGGAAGCCCACCAGGAACAGCAGCGCGAGACCGATGAGCAGCCAGCGCACCGGGGCGGGTTCGCCATGGGCGCGGCTAATGGACCTGTGGGGAACGGCAATCGCGGACATCGGGAGTGGTCTCCTTGAAGCGGGTGGTGGGCGGTTGTTTATTTTTAGAGCGCCGGGGCGGATGTGAGAACCCCCCAACCCCCCTTATCAGGGGGATAAGAACTCCCCCCTGTCTTTCTCCTCCCCTGATAAGGGAAGGCCGGGAAGGGTTTGAATGGGTCCAGGCATGGTTCGCCAATCTCCCTTACGTCCGGCGCAACTGGCTCCACCGTTGCAGGGCGTTGATGGCCAGCAGCAAGGCGAAGGACACCCCCAGCATCGACACGGCCAAGGCGGTGGCCCCGGCGTAGTCGTATTGTTCGAGCTTGGTGATGATGAGCAGCGGGGTGATCTCCGACACCATCGGAATATTGCCGGCGATGAAGATCACCGAGCCGTATTCCCCCACGGCGCGGGCGAAGGCCAGGGCGAAGCCAGTCAGCAGGGCGGGCAAAAGGGCCGGGAGGATCACCCGCGTGAAGGTCTGCCAGCGGGTCGCGCCCAGGCTGGCGGCGGCTTCCTCCAGCTCCTTCTCGAAGTCTTCCAAGATGGGCTGCACCGTCCGCACCACGAAGGGCAGGCCGATGAAGGTCAGGGCGACGACGACGCCCAGCGGGGTGTAGGCGATCTTGATCCCCAGCGGGGCCAACCACTGGCCCACCCAGCCCTTGCCGGAATAGAGCGTCGCCAGGGCGATGCCCGCCACCGCCGTGGGCAGGGCGAAGGGCAGGTCCACCAGGGCGTCGATGAACTTCTTGCCGAAGAACTCGTACCTCACCAACACCCAGGCCACCAAGAGGCCGAACACCGCGTTGATGGTCGCCCCGGCCAGGGCCGCGCCGAAGGTGAGCTTGTAGGAGGCCAGCACCCTCGGCTGGGTGATGGCGTCCCAGAATCCGCCCCAGCCCAGCGTCGCCGCCTTCAAGAAGGTGGCGGAGAGGGGGATCAGCACGATCAGGCTCAGGTACAGCACCGTGAACCCGAAGGTCAGGGAAAAGCCGGGCAGCACGCCGGGTCGCTTCAGCATCGTCAGTCCAGTTCAAGTGGGGAAAGATAGAGGGACCGAGGCACTGTAGCAGGCTGGCTTTATTCTCTGAAAGAATGAATATTCATGTTTCCATTCCCCATGGTTATTAAAATCAACCCTGACCACCCGCCGCCCGTGCCGCCTGCTCACGCCAACCGGACTCGTCGTAATAGCTGCCCTGCACGAAATCCGCCGTGAGCGCGCGGGCCAATTGGGCGTCCGATTCGCTCCTGACGCCCTCGACCACCCATTGCGTGTCCAGCCGACGGATGGCGGACAGCAGGGAAGCGCGGCGGCGGTGGTTGCCCCAGTCCTGGCCGGTCTTCTGGAAATAGCGGCTGTCGAAGCGCACGAAATCCGGGGCGAAGCGGTACAGGAACTCGATGCAGAAGCGCTCCAGGAAGCTGTCGCCCGCCAAGTCGTCGAACTTGATGGCGGTGGCGTAGCCCCGGTCGCGGTAGGTTCTCAGCCGCTCCAGCAGCAGGCTGAGGTGATGGTCGTGGGCCGGGCTGACCGTCAGGGTGATGGCGACCCGCCGCAGCGGCAGGCCGCAGCGCTGGATGATGGACTCGAAATAGGCGCCGTGGTCGCGCTTCACGGTCAGGACGTGGCGCGGATGGACGTGCAGGAACAGGGTGCCGTCGTCGTGGGCGATGGGCAGGTAGTTGAGC
>NZ_JBTEKS010000195.1:0-8250 GCF_054333355.1 Methylomagnum sp.
GGCAACACCGGATTGCCCCGGAGGAATTGCTCCGGCCCGTAAAGCTGATAGGTGCCGAACATGACCCCGACGAACACGCCCACGTCCTGCCCGGCCAGTGGGCGGCGGCCATAGCCCGCGTCTTCGACCGTGTGCCAGGCGGTTTGCAGGAACAACCGCTCCTGCGGGTCCATCAATTCCGCCTCGTGGGGGGTGATGCCGAAGAACAGCGGGTCGAACTTGTCGGCGTCGGCGACGAATCCGCCCCAGCGGCCATAGCTCTTGCCCGGCGTGGCCTGGTCCGGGTCGAAGTGTTGCCGCCAGTCCCAGCGCTCGGGGGGAATCTCGGTGACGCAATCCCGCCCCGCCGCGAGGTTGTCCCAGAACGCGGCGAGGTCGGGCGCTTCGGGGTAACGGCCACTCAGGCCGATGATGGCGATGGGCTGGTCGTGGTTCTCAGGGCGCGCTGGGATGGGGAGGCTTGATGACTGGTTGGTCACGCTGGGCGGTGTGGCTTCGGTCGCGGGCTGAAGCCCGCTCCCACCGGGTTCTGGGTACAACTCGGCCAGCTTGGCGGCGTGGTGCTGGGCGAAATGCCCGGCCAGTCCCGCCAGGGTGCGATGCTCGAAGAACAGGGTCTTCGGCACCCGCCCGAAGTCCCGTTCCAGCAAGTCGCTGAGCTTCACGATCAACAACGAGCTGAATCCGTAGTCTTCCAGCGGCGCTTGCGGGTCGATGCGCTCGGGGGCCATGCCGATGGCGTCGGCCAGCAATCCGCGCAAATGCCGCTCGGCTCGGCGGTAGGCGGCCTCCGCGTCGGGCGCGGTGGATTTAGGTTCGGGCGAAGTTTCGGCACGGATTGCCGCACCGAACAACCGGGCCAGCCCATCGGCGCGGCCTCGCACCACGCCCGCGTCGGTCAGGCCCGCCGTCAGGGCGTATTCCAGAACCCGCCAGCCGTCCGCCGTTGACAGCGGCTCCAGCCCGAATTCGGCGCGGCGCTGGGCGAGGATTTCCGGGGCCAGGCTCATGCCGCCGTCCTGCCAATCGCTACACGCCAGGGCCAAACTGCGGCCCCGCCGCTCGCCCGCTGCGACCAAGGCGGCGCGGTGTCGGGCGTAGTCGTTCAAATAGGCATTGGCGAAGGCGTAGCCGGTCTGACTGGCGTTGCCGACCACAGCGGCGAGGGAGTCGAACAGCACGAAGCAATCCAGCGGATCGTCGCGGGTCACGCGGTCGAGAACCTGGGTGCCATCGATTTTGGCATCGAAAAGGCCGGTCAAGTCGTCCGGGGAGAAATCGCGGAGCAACCCGTCGCGGACGCTGCCCGCCAGATGCAGCACGCCATTCAACGGGCCGAAGCGCCGCCGGGCCAATTCGGCGGCGCGGGCCATCATCGCTGGCTTGGCCGCGTCCGCTGGGACATATAGCACTTCGGCCCCGAGTTGCGCCAAACGGGCCAGGGCGGCGCCGTCCGGCTTGCGGCGCCCGGTCAGCAACAGCCGCGCCCGGTAGCGTTCGGCCAGATAGTCCGCCAGCTTCAAGCCCAAGCCGCCCAAGCCGTCAGTGATCCAATACACGCCGCCGGTCTTGAAGGCGGGTGGCAGCGGACCATCCGGCAATCGCTGGACATCGTGAGTGAGGCGGTTTTGTCCCGCCCCGCCGTGAATCAGCCGCACATCCGCCGGTTCCGCCAGCGGCGCGGCTTCCCGCCACGGTTCCACCACGTACAACCCGGCGGTTTCCGGGCGGGCCGGGGCGCGGTAGGTCATCCCGACCAATTCAGCCAGCACCGCGCCATCGGCCCCGGCCAGACGAATATCCAGCCGGGCTGTGTCGGGGCCATCCGCATCAGGTCGAGCGATGGCGTGAACATAGCGGGTCGCCGCCAAGGGCGCGTGCCAAACCAGCCGGTCCAGCGCGACCGGCAGATAAAGCCGCTCCGGGTCGCGTGCCAACAGCCCGGCGGCGGTCTGTAACGCGCCATCCAGCAGAGCGCTTTCCGAACCATCCGGCACGGGCAGCAAATAAGCCAGGGCTTCCTCGGCGTTGCTGCGCAGTTCCGCCACGACCCGCAGGGATTCGCCATAGACCAGGCTCCGCGCCGCGAACGCCGTGTACAAGGCCAGCGCGTCCAGCCGCGCCGGGCAACGGGCGGCGATGGCGGTGGGCGAGAAAGCTTCTGGTGTGGCCGTGTCCGCGCCCGCCAGCATCAAGCGGCCACGGGCGAAGGCGGAGACCGCGCCGGTTTCCCGCAACTCGAATAGCACCGCCCCGGCCTCCGGGGTCAGGCGGATGTCGACGCCGATGTCGTCCTCCATCACCAGCGGGCGTTCCCAGGTCGCCTGTTCGACGCCGACCACCGCGCCGAAACTCGCCGCCGCCTCCCGCGCCAAGGCCAAGCCGACCACGGCGGGCAGGATGGCCCGGCCTTTCACCACATGGTCCCGGATGAGGGGATCGTCGCGGCGCAGGCGGCGGGTTAATTCCCTCTCCAGCGGGAGACCTGTCCTGAGCGTAGCCGAAGGGGGGCTAGGGTAAGGGGAAATCAGAAACAGATTTCCTTCTTTTTCATCCGATTGAACCTTGTGAGGAACAGCGGAAGAAATCCCTTTGGAAATCCCCTCACCCCTGCCCTCTCCCGCTGGAGAGGGGGACGATTCACCCGACACCGAGGACAACCAATGCCGTTCACGGGCGAAGGGATACGTGGGCAAGGACACCCGGCGGCGGTTATTGCCCCGTTCCCAAGCGTCGAAAGGCAGGTCCGCGCCTTGGCTCCACAGCTTGGCGACACCGGCCCAGCCCTCGGCGGCGAACACGGCTTGCAAGGCTTCCGGCGTCGTGGCCGGGTCGATGGTTCGCGTCGATCCCGTCCCGGCGGTGCCGCGCCAGATGCCTGCCGTATCGCCATCCAGCCAGCGGCCCAGTCGTTCGGCCAAGTCGGCGCGGCTATGGGCGATGAAGGCCAGCCGTTCCCGCATGGGTTCGCGGCCCACCCGCAGGGTGTGGGCGATATCCGCCAGGGACGCGGCTTCGTCCCGCCCCAGCCAATCCCGCAGCCGCCGGGCCGCATCGCGGAGGCGGTCGCCGTCGCGGGCCGACAGCGGCACTAACTCCGGGCCGTGGTGGGCGGGGACGGCGGGCGCTGTCGGCCATTCTTCCAACACCAGATGGGCATTCACCCCGCCGAAGCCGAAGGAACTCACCCCCGCCCAGCGTGGCAGCGGGGCACCGTGTTCGTCCGTCAACACCGGCCAGGGGCGCGGCGCATCGGCCAGGAAGAACGGCGTGCCGCAGAGGTCGATGTGGGGATTCGGCGCGTGGATGTGCAGGCTGGCGGGCACGCGCTTGGCCCGCAAGGCCAGCACGGTCTTGATCGTCCCGGCGATGCCCGCCGCCGCTTCCAGATGGCCGATGTTGCTCTTCACCGTGCCCAAGGCGCAGTGGGGCGCGTCCCGGCGTGTCCCGCCCAGGCGTTCGGTGGCCAATTTGAGTCCGCTGATTTCCACCGGGTCGCCCAATTCGGTGCCGGTGCCGTGGGCCTCGATATAGCCCACGCTGTCCAGGCCGAACCCGGCGGCGGCGTAGGCGCGGGCGTATAACTCGGCGTGGGCCTGCGGGTTGGGCGCGGTGAGGGAACCGGCCCGCCCGCCGTGATTGATCGCCGAACCCCGGACGAGTGCGTGGATGGTGTCGCCGTCGGCCAGGGCGCGGGACAGCGGCTTGAGCAGCAACACCCCGCCGCCCTCGCCCCGCACGTAGCCATCGGCGCGGCGGTCGAAGCTCTTGCAGCGTCCATCCGGGGCCAGCATCCCGGCCTGGCCGAAGGCGAGGAAGGCGGTGGGCGTGAGCAATAGGTTGATGCCGCCCGCCAAAGCCATCTCGCACTCGGCCAGCCGCAAGGATTGCGCCGCCCGGTGAATCGCCACCAGGGCGCTGGAACAGGCGGTGTCCACCGGCTCGCTGGGTCCGCGCAGGTCCAGCAGATAGGACACCCGGTTGGGCAACAGGGTGGACGCGATGCCGGTGGCGTATTGGGCTTCCGGCGGGATTTGGGACGCTTGCAGCAATTCGGCGTATTCCCGGTTGCCGATGCCGACGAACACGCCGGTGCGGCTGCCCGCCAAGCTTGAGGGCCGGTAGCCCGCGTCTTCAATCGCGGCCCAGGCCAGTTCCAGGAATATCCGCTGCTGCGGGTCCATCAGCGCGGCTTCGCGGGGGGAAATCTTGAAGAAGGCCGCGTCGAAGCGGTCCACCCCGGCGATGAACCCGCCCCAGCGCGGCCCGCGTCCGGCCTCGTCTTGATGTTGTCGCCAGTCGAAGCGGTCAGGGGGAATCTCGCCGATCAAATCCCGCCCGCTCGAGAGGTTGTCCCAGAACGCCGCCAAATCCGGCGAGCCGGGGAAGACGCCGCTCATGCCGACGATGGCGATGGGTTCAGCCTCGTCGGTCGGGCATGTATTCCCATGCCCGACATCCCCATCCCCGGTCGGTGCGAGTCGGGCATGGGTACCTGCCCGACCTACGAAAGTTTCGCCATGCGCCACCCACAAATGCCCCGCCAACCTCGCCACCGAAGGCTGCTCGAACAAATGGGCGGGCGACAAATCCAGACCGAAGCGGCGGTTGAGGTGGGTGGCGAGTTCGGTCAGCGTGATTGAATCGAAGCCCAACTCCTCCCAATTGGCATCCGGCTCGATGTCGCGGGGAGCCAGCTTGAGTATCTGCCCGATGATACCGGCCACCTGTTCCGCCACATCCGCTTGGGTTGGCGCGGCTGCCGCCGTTTCCGTTGCCGCCGGAATGGCGGGCGCGTCAACCACATCCAAGAATTTTTTGAGGCGGGCCAAATCCCCGGCCATCACCAACACCCGAGGCAAGCCCAACGTCAGACAGGTTTCCAGCGCCACACAGCCCGCCTCGTTGCCCAAGGGACTCATGCCGGTGGTTTCCATCAGATGGCCCAGCTTGTCCGCCGGGATGCGCATCCCGCCCTCGGCCCAATACGGCCAGTTAATGGCGACACTCAAGCCGTGGCGTCGGCCCGCCAGCCGCCAGGCTTCACGGCGTTCCGCGTAGCCGTCCAGGAAGCGGTTGGCGAGGGCGTAATCGGCCTGCCCCACGTTCCCGGTCAGCGCCGCCAGCGAGGAGCAGAGCGCGAAGAAATCCAGCGGGTCGGCGGCGGTGGCTTCATCCAGATTGATCGTCCCGGCCAGTTTCGGCGCCAGCACGCGGGCCACGGACGCCGCGTCCTTCTTGAGGATCAAGCCGTCCTCGATGACTCCGGCGGAATGGATGACCCCATGCAGCCCGCCAAACCGGGCACGGACCTCGGCCACGGCGCGGTTCACCGCCGCCGGGTCGGCCACATCGGCGGACAGGTACAGCGCTTCCCCGCCCAGGCTCCGCAGTTCGGCCAGCAAATTCTCGTGGGTGGCGTTGAGCGGGCTGCGGCCCAGCAAGGCCAGCCGCGCCCGGTAGTGCCGGGCCAAATGACAGGCGAAGCACAGCCCCAGCCCGCCCAGCCCGCCGCTGATGAGGTAAACGCCGCCCTCGCGCAGCACGCTAGACCCACCCGCAGACCGACTCGGTTTTGCAAACCGAGTCGGTCTATCCAGCAACTCAAGGCCAGCGATTTCACGCCGCCCGGCCCGATAGCGGATTTCCCGCGCCTCGCTAGGCCGCGCCGCCAGTTCACGCCGGGCGTGGGCCGCGAAGCGTCCGGGCGTGGCTTCGGCGGCATCCAAGGTCAATACAAAACCGTCGAGGCGCGGATTCTCCCGGCGCAAGCTGCGGAAGAAGCCGGACAACGCGGCGTGGCGGACATCGGCCCGCCCGTCGCCGTCCAAACAGGCCAAGAGCCAAGCCACCTCGCGAGTCGGACGCAGGCCGATCAAGCCTTTAGTGAGATACAGCGCCGCCGTGAATTCCGTGCCATCTTCCAATCCGCCGCCGGGCAGGCAGCGGCAATCCAGCAAGCGCCACGGCCCCGCGCCCAGTTCGGCGAGTTGCCCGAACAGCCAGGGATAGTCCTCCTCCGCCTCGGGCCGGATGCGGAAATGCCGCTCGCCCAGCCGCGCCCGCGCCGGGCCGGATTCCACCAGCACCGCGTCGGCCCGCCCAGGCAGGACATCCCAGCGCGGTCCCGGCTGGTCGAACATCACCAGCAGGCCCGCCGTTTCCGGGGCGGCGGAGAGCGCGTCCGTTGCCCGCCACGCGGGCCGGAAATAATGAGGGCCGTCGCTGGACGCCGGGATGGCCTCTTTCACAGGCGCGACGGCCCGCACGGTCAGGCCGCGCAGGTCCGCGATGGCTAGTCCCGCCGAGTCGAACAAACTCAGGTCGAACCGCGCCCCGCCGTGGTCCGGCAGCGCCGCCGTTCGCCGCACCTTCACCCAGCAGGCCACGCCGGGGTGGCGGTGAATATCCAGGCTGTCCAAAGCAAAGGGCAGATACAGCCCGCCCTCCCGGAACCCACCGGCGTGCAGGGACAGCAAGGCCATGGTTTGCAAAGCGGCGTCGAGCAGGGCCGGGGGCAGCCGGTAATCCCCCGCTGTGGCGGCTTGCGCCTCGTCCAAGGCCAGTTCCACCAGCGCCACATCCCCGCCGCACCAAGCCCGCCGCACGGCTTGGAAGGCCGGGCCGTAGTCCAGTCCCCGGTCGGCGAAGGCCCGGTATAGCGCGGCGGGTTCCGGTCCCGGCGCGAAACCGGCCCGCAACGCGGCCAAATCCACCGGGGCGGGTGGTTCCGCGACGCTGGCGGACAGCCGCCCTTGGCTGTGGACGCGCTGACCTTCCCCGCTTCCCGTCACGATGGAGAAATCCCAAGCACCGTCCGGGCGGGGTTGCAGCCGGATTTCGGCGTCGAGGTCGCCCGTATCCGGCACGCTCACGGTGCTTTGCAACACTAAATGGGTCAGTCGAACCGGGGGGCGCTGCATCACCCGCGCCCCGGCGGCGAGGGCCAGCTCCATCTGACAAACCCCCGGCAAGGTGGGCCGTCCCTGTACCCGGTGTTCCGCCAGGAACCAATCGCCCGCCCGCAGCCGCTTGGTGAAGGCACGCGGGCCGGGAACCTCACGGTCCAGCCAGCCCCGCACCGCCGAATCGGCGGTTGCTTGCGGTGCCGCTGCCGGGGTAAACCAATGCCGTTCGCCCGCGAAGGGATAGGTCGGCAAAGACAAGCGCCGCCCGCCCTCGGGATGCAGCACCGACCAATCCAAATCCATCCCGCCCGCCCACAGCCGGGCCAGCGTGTCCCCATCCCCCGCCGCCGCCGTGGCCCGCACGAAAAGCCGCCCGGCCTCGCCCTCACCGAGCAAGTCCGCCACGTTGGAATCCGCCCGCACCCGGCCCCGATGAATTCCGGGTACCGAATCATTCCCGGCCAGCGCGGCATCCAGCCGTTCCAACAATTCGGCCCGGCTGCCCGCCACGATGGCGAGGCGTTCGGCCAGGGGTTCGCGGCCCAGTTGCAAGGTGTAGGCAAGATCGGTCAGCGCCCCGCCGTCCATTCCCGCCAAGAAATCCCGCAGCTTGCGGGCATAGGCATCCAGCCGCTCGCGGTTGCGGGCCGAGAGCGGGACGACGACCACGCCCGCCGGACGCCCGGCGGCGGATTCGGATGGGATGAATTCCTCGACCACCAGATGGGCGTTGGCCCCACCCGCGCCGAAGGAGCTGATCGCCGCCCGCCGGGGCAGGCTCCGCCCCTCGCGCACGGGCCGAGGCCAGGGCGCGGCCTCCCGTCGCAGGTGGAAGGGCGTGGCGGCGAAATTGATGTTGGGGTTGATCTCCGCCGCGTGCAGGGACGGCGCGAAGCGGCCATGGCGCATCTGCAACAGCACCTTGGTCAGCGCGGCGATGCCGGCGGCGGATTCCAGGTGGCCGATGTTGGATTTCACCGAACCGATGGCGCAGGGCGGCGCGTCCGCCGGCCACGGGCCGAAGCCCCGGACCAGCCCGGTGATTTCCACCGGATCGCCCAAGGCCGTGCCGGTGCCGTGGGCTTCCACGTAGCCGATGCTGTCCGCCGCCACCCCGGCCCGCCGTAGCGCGGCGGCGATGACCTCGCCCTGCGCCGCCGGGTTGGGCACGGTGTAGCCGTGGGTCTTGCCGCCGTGGTTGATGGCCGAGCCTTTGATGACGCCGTGGATGGGGTCGCCATCGGCCAGGGCGCTTTCCAAGGGTTTGAGCAACACCGCGCCCACGCCCTCGCCGGGCACATAGCCATCGCCGCCCGCGCCGAAGCTGCGGCAGCGCCCGTCG
>NZ_JBTEKS010000196.1:0-8209 GCF_054333355.1 Methylomagnum sp.
AATTTCCGGGGCACCGACACCGCGTCCGGCGTCCTGGCCGCCCGCCGCTATTACGGCGAGCCCATGGCCGGCCACTCCATCCCGGCGGCGGAACACAGCACCATCACCGCCTGGGGCCGGGACGGCGAGACCGACGCCTACCGCAACATGCTCCGGCAATTCGCCCAGCCGGGGAGGCTGGTGGCGGTGGTCTCGGACAGCTACGACGTGTTCAACGCCGTGGAGAACATCTGGGGCGGCACGCTACGGGATGAGGTGGTGAATTCCGGCGCGACCCTGGTGGTCCGGCCCGATTCCGGCGATCCCATCGACGTGGTGTCGAAAGTGGCGGAGCTTCTGGACCAGCGCTTCGGCGCCACCGTGAACAGCAAGGGCTACAAAGTCCTGCGGCATGTCCGCATCATCCAGGGCGATGGCGTGAATGCCCGCTCCATTGAGGAAATCCTCGCCAGGCTCACGGGCCAGGGCTACGCCACCGACAACATCGCCTTCGGCATGGGCGGGGCGCTGTTGCAACGGCTGGACCGCGACACCCTCAAGTTCGCCATGAAATGCTCGGCCATCCGGCGCGATGGGCGCTGGTGCCCCGTGTCCAAAGACCCGGTGACGGACCCCGGCAAGAGGTCCAAGGCGGGGCGGCTGTCGCTGTTCCGTTCGCGGCTCACCGGCGAATATAAAACCTTGCCGCTGGACGACGGCCATGCGCCGGGCGAGGAGTGGGAGGACGCGCTCGAAACGGTATGGGCGGGCGGCAAGCTGTTGAAGGATTGGACCTTCGCCGAGGTGCGAGAAAGGAGCGTGGGCGTCTCGCCCGCGATTTAGACGGGCGGGATCGGGACGCCCGCACCCCTTTTATCGTTTTATCGTTCCCACGGTCCCCGTCACTGCCATTAAGGCGATTTCCGAAAAGGCTTGTCCCCGTTGACCTGGATATAGGATGGGTTTCGCTTCGCTCTACCCATCCTACAGATATGGCCTTTCCTAGAATCGCCTAAGTTAAGGATTCTTTCTCCACCGGACAAAAGCGCTCGTAGTCCCGGCTTCAGCCGGTTTTTTCCGGTCGGTTTACCGCCGCCGCCTGAAGCCGGGACTACGAGCGCTTTTACGCCGCCCAACGCCCGCCCCGCGACGGCCATTTCTCGATCTTCACCGCCACGCAGGTCAGGTCGTCCGCGAAGGTCTCCGAGTTGGAAAAATCCATCACGGCCCGGCGCACCTGGTCGATCAACTCCTGGGGATCGAATTCGCCGCAGCGCTCCACCAACGCGACCAGGCGGCGTTCCTCAAAGAACTCGCCCGCCGCGTTCTCCGTCTCGGTCACGCCGTCGGAGTAGAACACGAACGAATCCCCCAGCTCGAAGGGCGCGGACACCTGCCGGTAGGTTTCCTGCTCACTGAACCCCAGCGGCAGGTTCTCGCCCTGGAGCATTTCGCTGGCCCGAGTTCGATCCTGAAAATGGATGGTCTTGGGATGGCCGCAATCGACGAAGGTCACGAACCGCCGGTCGAGGTCGAAGCGGGCGTAGCAAAGCGTCGCGAAGCTGTCGAGGCGGGTCAGCTGCGGGGTCATTTCGCGGTGGACCGCCGCCACGATTTCCTCCGGCTCGGGCAGGCGGTCCCGCTCCAGCGACACCATCAACCGGCTGAAGGCGCGGCAAAAGCTGTTCTTGATGCCCGCGCCCAGCAAGGCCGCCGGGACGCCCTTGCCCATCACATCGCCGACCACCACATCCAGGCAGCGGTGATGGTGCAGGAAAAAATCGTAGAAATCCCCGTCGATCTGCTGCGACGGCAGGGTCAGCGCGGCCACCCGCAGGCCCGGCAGGGTGCGGGGCGTGCGGCCTTGCAGCAGCACCTTTTGAATCCGGGCGCCGGTTTCCAATTCCCGCTGGTGAGCCGATTTCAGCTCGTCAACGCTGCGGATCAGCGCGGTCTCCAGCTCCACCACGCGCTGACCGGCCCGCACCCGCACCCGCAGTTCGTCGCGGTCGAAGGGCTTGGCGATGAAGTCGTCGGCCCCGGCCTCCATGCCCGCCACGATGTCCTCCTTGCGGAACTTGGCGGTCAGCAGGATGGTATAGATGTAGGCCGGGCACTGGCATTCCCGGATGCGGCGGATCAGTTCCAGGCCATCCATTTCCGGCATCAGCCAGTCGCTGATGACGATCTGGAATTCGCCGTCTTGGAACAGCCGCCACGCCTCCGCGCCATTGCCCGCCGCCACGACCTCGTAGCCCAGCTTTTCCAGGTAGCTTTGCAGAAGCCGCCGGGAGACGGCTTCGTCTTCGGCGATTAGGATTTTCATGGATGTCCCCGTGGGAGTGGGCTTTTAGCCCACGATCAATAGCGTATAACCAGGAAGCGAGGCTTAACCCGCGATCAATGGCCGGTCGCGGGCCAAAGCCCGCTCCCACATCCGATGGCTGCTTAAGCCGCCCGGACTTCCGGCGCCTTCAATCCGGCCAAGCCCGCCCCTAGCCGGTTCACCGCGTCAACCAATTCGTCATAAGCGGACTCGACCTCGGTCAAATTTCCGCCCGCGCCCATCTTCTCCAAGCGCAACGCCGCCTCGAACGCGCCCTTGGCCGCGAAGTTGCCCACCGAGCTTTTCAGCGTGTGCGCGGCCCGCTCCAATCCCTGGCTGTCCCGCCGCGCCATGGCGTCCTTGATGTCCGCCAGCAGCACTGGCGTCTGCACGAAGAACAATTCCGCGATCTCCCGCAACAGCGACTCGTCGCCGTCGACACGGGCCAGCGCGGCGTTGCGGTCGAATCCCGCCGCGTCGTCTTCCGATCCGCTCGGTTCCGGCGGTTCCGGGATGGCGTCGTGGGCCGACTCGGGTTCGGGCGTCACGGACTCCATGAGTTCAAACAGCCGCCGGGTTTGCAGTGGCTTGGAAATGTAATCGTCCATCCCCGCCGCCAAGCAGCGCTCCCGGTCGCCCTTCATGGCGTGGGCGGTCATGGCGATGATGGGGGTATGGCGACCACTGGCCTCCTCGATTCCACGGATGGCGGCGGTGGCCTCGAAGCCGTCCATCTCCGGCATTTGCACATCCATCAAGGCCACGTCGAACAACTCGGTTTCCACGGCGGCCACGGCCTCCTTCCCATTGTTCGCCAGGGCGACCGAGTGGCCGCGCTTTTCCAGCATCCGCACCACCAGCCGTTGATTGACCGGGTTGTCCTCGGCCAGCAGCACCCGCAAGGGCCGCACGTTTTCGGCGGGATCGGGACGGATGGCGCTGACGGGCCGGACCTCCTGCTTGGACGGCTTGAGCGCGGCCAGGATGGCGTCCAGCAAGTCCGACTGCTTCACCGGCTTGGTCAGATAGGAGGCGATCCCGAGCTTCCGGCACCGCGCCGTGTCGCCGCGCTGGACGGCGGACGACAGCATCATGATGGTGGCGCGGGCGAACTCGGGGTGCTGCTTGATCCGCTCGGCCAGTTGAAAGCCGTCCATCTTCGGCATCATGGCGTCCAGCAGCACCAAGGGCAGCGGGTCGCCCGCCGCCGCCAGCCGCTCCATTTCGTCCAGGGCGGCCTGCCCGCTCTCCACCGCCAGCGGATTCATGCCCCAATTCACCAGCACTTCTTCGAGGATGCGGCGGTTGGTGGCGTTGTCGTCCACGATGAGGACCGGCAAGCCCTTGGCGTCCGGCAGGTCTTCCACGATGTCCACCGCCGCGCCGGTTTGCAGGCCCAGCCGCGCCGTGAAGTGGAAGGTGCTGCCTTGGCCCGTGCCCCGGCTTTCCAGCCAGATGCGCCCGCCCATGAGGGCCACCAGCCGCGAGGAAATCGCCAGCCCCAGCCCGGTGCCGCCGAACTTGCGGGTGGTCGAGCCGTCGGCCTGGGCGAACGCCTCGAAGATCGTGCGCTGCTTTTCGAAGGGGACGCCGATGCCGGTGTCCTTCACCGTGACGTGCAGGACGATTTCCTCATCCGTCCGCGAGTCCTCCGCCACATCCACCAGCACCTCGCCCCGTTCGGTGAACTTGATGGCGTTGCCCACCAGGTTGACGATGACTTGGCACAAGCGCCCGGTGTCGCCGACCAGCCGGTCGGGCAGGTCCGGCGGAATGTGGCAGGCCAGTTCCAAGCCCTGCTTGTGGGCGCGGAGGGCCAGGGTCTTGATGACGGTCTCCACGCTGTCGCGCAGGTTGAAGGGGATGGGTTCGAGGTCGAGCTTGCCCGCCTCGATCTTGGAGAAGTCGAGGATGTCGTTGATGAGCCGCAGCAGCGATTCCGCCGATTCCCGCGCCATCGTCAGGTACTCGCGCTGCTCCGGGTTCAGATCGGTGTCCAGCCCCAGCTCGATCATGCCGATGATGCCGTTGATTGGGGTGCGGATTTCGTGGCTCATATTGGCGAGGAATTCGCTCTTGGCCCGGCTGGCGGCCTCGGCGGCCTGCTTGGCTTTTTGCCAGCCGATGTCGTAGTCCACGCCGCGCCAGCGGGCCACGGCGCCCTCCCCGCTCCGAATCGGTGCCCCGCTGGATTCGGTGTGAACCTCGTGCCCGTCCTTGTGGCAATAATGATTAATGACTCCTGCGAAACCGTGTTTCATGGCGGCAATGTTCCCCTGTTCGGCGCGTCGTTGGGCGCGGTGCTCCTCTGTGAAAAAATCTTGATAACAATGGCCGATGATTTCCTCCGGCGCATAACCCAATATTTCTTTGACCGCCCCGTTGCTGAAAATGTAGCGCCCGGCGGCGTCCTGCTCCCAAATCCACTGGCTGCTGAGTTCCGACACCTGCCGGAAGCGTTGCTCGCTTTCCTTGAGACGGGCATTGGACGCCAGCAGTTCGGCAGTACGTTCCCTTACCCGGGTTTCCAGGGCCGCAGCGAGGGGCCGCACCCGCGTCCGCACCAGGAAGCTGCCCCCGGCGATCAAGGCGGTGGTCAGCAGCATGACCAGCATGAACTTCGCGCCGATGGCCCCGTATAGATCGGCGGCGTCGATCTTCAGCACGGCCACCAGTCCCAGGTTGTCCACCGGGCCGAACGCGCCCAGCACCCGCCGGCCCCGGTAGTCGACGGTCGAGCCGAAGCCGAAGCCCTCCGCCATAGCCCGGTACACGAATCGGTTCGGGCCATCGCGCAATGGCTCGACGGAAAATGGCCGGGGCGTCAGGCGGGTCGGGAAGCAGCGGAAGCTGTCCGGCACCCCGTTGCGGCACAGCACGAATTCCACGCTTTCGCCCAGCGATTGGTTCTCCAGCACGGCCTGGGTGAGATTGGGCAGGGGCTGCTCGGCCAGCACCGTGCCCAGCGGACCCTCGGCATCGCGCAACGGCAGGCGGTGCCGCAGGAAAAAGCCGTCTTTCCAGAGCAAATACGCCTCACCGGGACCGTCCAGCCGGACTTCAAGTGCCGGATCGTCCACGAAGGTGCCCATCTGGGCCACCTCCCGGCCATCCGGGGCGTGTACGGCTATCCCGGAAAAGCCGTGGGGCGTGAAACTTTCCAGTACCCGCTGGATTTCCCCGTGGGCTTCGGTCGCGCCGGACTGCCGCGCCAGTTCCCGGAGTTGCCTGAGCAGATTGGGGCGGGTGGTGATGATTTCGGCCCGCGTGGTGCGCAGTTCGACACTGGATTTCACCTGGGCGAGATGGCTGTCGAGGCCGATCCGCAAGCCTTCGTTGAGGGCGCGTTCGACCTCGTTCTCGATGATGGCGGAGACGGCGATGCCGGTGATGCCCGCCACCCCCGCCAGCAGCGCCGTGGCGAGCCAGGTGATACGCCGGTCGTCGGCCACCGGGTGCGGCACCCGGTTCATGGCGCACAATCCCATCCCCAGTATGATCAGCCCCACGGCGGTGTTGAGTCCCATCGCCCCGAAGGCGTACCAGGTGTAGAGGTAGTTGAAGTTGATCCCGTAGCCAATCAGGGCGATGCCGCCGATGGCCATCACCCCCCGCGCCAACCATCGAGACGCGGCCATGAAGCGCGGGTTGCGGCGGGCCAGGGCTTGGCAGACAAACGCCCAGCCCCCAAGGAACAAGCCCCCGGCGGTGGCCGTCGCGATGCGGCCCGGATGCAGCGCCGGGGACGTGTCGGTGTCCCGGATCAAGAATTGGTCGATGGTAAGCCCGATCCCATCGAATTGCTCAAGCAGGGTCAGGCCGGAAATCAGGATGATAAGCACCGCCGAGGCCATGCCCCATTGGCGGCGGGCGCGGCTGTCCGGTTCGTCGAGCAAGGCGAGCGCCAACCCCGCCAGCACGAAACACAGGGCGCCATTGGCCTTGAGGCTGGCGAAGCCGGGCACCACGCTTTTCAGCATGGGGATGTCGAACGCCCAGCCCCACAGCACGCCGCCGCCCAGGGCCACCAGCAGGGCGGCGCAGAATTTGGGAATAGCGGCCCAGAGCCGGGTCAAGTAACCCGTTGGGGAACGAGGCGCGCCGTTTCCCGGCGGTTGGATTTCAGCGCCGGTGCTTGGCCCGGAGTCCGGGGCGTCGGCGCCATGCGTTCGCATTGTGGTTGTCGTCGAAACGCTAGGGATGGTTAAACGAGAGACCTAGCGCTTTGCGAAAAGTGCGGAAGGTTTTTGTAAGGCCGGGGTGGGAGCGGGCTTCAGCCCGCGACCGGGCCGCATTCCATCGCGGGCTGAAGCCCGCCCACTTCGCGGGCGGGGCTAGCGCACGGCCCGCACGCGCTCCATTCCGGTCAGCCGGTCGTATTCCGCCCGCATGAATTCGATCCCGTAACTCCGCTCCAGCCGCCGCATGATGAAATGGGCGCGGGCGATGTCCTGGAAATGCTCCATGAAAATCAGATTGATGAGGCTGCCGGTCCCGGCCCCCAGGATGGGCACCATTTGCAGGGCGGCTTTTTCCGTCACCACCACGCCGAAGCGGGCGGCCACGTCGGCGATGAAGCGCACCACCGTGGGCGGATTCCAGCGGACGATGCCCTGGCTCACCACCTGCTCGGACACCCGCGTGAAGTGCATCGCCAGGGCCAAGCGGATGCCGTAATAGCCCGCGTCGGCGGCATCGTCGTCCTTGGAGCGGCCCCCCAGGGCGAAGACCTCCATGCAGGCCAGGCGGGTTGCGGGATCGTCCAAATCCTCGCCCTCGCCACGGGCGATGTCGGCGATGGAGCGCAGCATGATGGTGGAGGTGATGGGCAATTCCGCCACCACCGCCGGTAGGCCGAACAGCCCGCCCGCCGCCCCGGACAGCAGCCCGAGGGTCTTGTGGTAGCGATTGCTGCGCGGCGTCCGGCGCTTCTTTTTATGGCGTCCCAGCGAGTAGATGGCGACCGTCAGGGTGCGTTCCAGGCCGACCCGCGTCGCGTGTTGCAAGCCTTCGCTCCAGGGTTCGGGCAGCGCCTTGACCAGCTTTTCAATCGGTGCGCCGAGCTTGCTGGTCAGGCGGGCCGCGAAGCTGGGATATTCCAAGTGGCGGTGGGCTTGCCGGAGCGCCTCGCGGTCCTCAAGGGTGAGGCGCGGCGGGCTTCTTTTGACTAATTCGTTCATGGCTTAAGGTTCCTCGTCGTCCCCCCGTGTATTCCAGTCTTCGTCCGCGTCGGGCTGGTCCGTTCCGGTGCTTTCGTCCCAGCCCTCCTTCGGATGCTTCACCCCCTCGGCGACCTCTTCCCAGCGTTCCGGCAGGGAAGTTTCCGAGTAATCCTGGTCGTCGGCTTCGACGTCGTCCATGGGGGCCATCTCGTCCTCGGGGGATTCGATGGGTTCGATGGGCAAGGTGTACCAGACGTATAGGTCCACTTCATCAATATCGCCGCCGTAGGTCTGGATTTCCACCAACTTGGCGTCCTCGTCCACGGCGACCACTTCGAACTTCTCGCCCTTGTCGAAATGCTTGTACCACATTCCGACGATGGGGTCGGCATTGTTGGCGGGCATGGTTGCGCTCCTGTAATTCGTTCGGGGGTACGGGATTAATGACAGGAGGACGGGGGGATTCTATCCCGGCGGGGCGGGGAGATTGTCGGGGACTATTGGAGGTTGCGGTTTTTGGCGATGATGAAAATCGTATATCCAATGCTCTCGGCGAGCATCAGGACACCGAATATTTTGGCTACGGTGCTTTCGGCGAAGAAAAGGGTTGCTGCGAAGGTAATATTTATTATGAGGAAGAGTATTTGGAAGCCGGACATGGGTATTAGCTCGTTCCCACGCGCCGCGTGGGAATGCGGTTTAAATAGACGTAGGGCGGATAAGCAAAGCGCATCCACCGCTC
>NZ_JBTEKS010000197.1:0-8128 GCF_054333355.1 Methylomagnum sp.
GCCGTAACCCACCGCGCCAGCTGGCATGGTGGGTTACGGCGCACGGCAAAACTGACTGGAATATAAAGCATCTCATGATGTGCGCCTAACCCACCCTGCAAATACTTTATTACTCCCATTAAGCCTGCGTTAATCTCATTACGCTACTCTAAGCCATAACAGCGGCGGTTTTTGGCCGCAATGCGCGAGAGGCTCGCTATGAAACGCTTTTTCTGCTTGATGGCTCTTGGATTAATCCTGCTCCTGCAAGGCTGCGTCTATCACGGCCATCCCCACGGCGGGGCTTATTATGGTGGCTACGGATACCGGCCTTATTATGGGCCAGCTTATTACGGCCACCGATCCTATGGCGGACATGGACATGGACACGGACACGGTTGGGGGGGCCATGGCTGGCGGGGCTATGACCGGGGGCGTGGCTGGGGTGGCAGGCATGGGCATTGACGGCGCGGGCCGGGACAAATCCTCGCTTTTGGGCTATTCCAGAATCTCCATCAACTCCGCAGCGTTCCGCTGGGCGTAGTTGCCCATGTTGTTGTTGAACACCACATGCACCTGTGCCGCCGCGTCGGCCAGGGCGCGGATGGGGTCCGCCATCTCGCCTAGCTCGTCCCGTGAGTAGATGTAATTGAAGCGCTCCGCCGAGGACGCAGCACCCTTGATATTCCAGGTCGCCGCGTTGCGGCCATGCAGCCGGACCACCGCCACCTCCGACGAAGTCGCCTCCCACACCGCCGGAATGCTGTTGCCGAACCCTTGCGGCTCGTCCACCACCACATGGGCTAAATCATGCTTCCGCTCGAATTCCAACACTTCGGAGCGGTGCTTCTCGTCCAGCCAAGAATGGTGCCGGAATTCCACCGCGACCCGGCAACCGGCCATGATTTCGACGCAACGCTCGATATGCTCGAAGCCGTCCCGTCCGTACACGAACCACGGCGGAAACTGGAACAGCACCACGCCCAGCTTGCCCGCTTCCCGCAGGGGCCGAATCGCGCCGAGGAACCGCGCCCACAATGCCTCCCGCAAGTCGTCCGGCACGTCCTTGTAATAGACGTTGCGCTTCATCGCCGCCGGACCCAGCGCGGCGCGGATGTCCGCCGGCAGGGCGTTGGGCGGCGTCTGGTGCTGGGTGAACAGCCGGAAGCTTTTCACGTTGAACACGAACGCGGGCGGCGTCCGTTCCGCCCAGCGGGCCGCGTTCTTTTCCGACGGCAGGGCGTAATAGCTGCTGTCCACCTCCACCAGCGGGAAGCGCTCGGCGTAGAAGCGCAGCCGGTCCTCCGGCGTCTTGGCTTCCGGCGGGTAGAACAGCTTGGAATCAATCAGGCTTTGGTCAGTCCAGGACGCGGTGCCGATGAGGATGGACATGGGGTGGGTCTCCTTTTGATCCTTTAGGACTTACGCCGCCCTTATTATTCAATGACTTAAAAATTCGTAGTCCCGCCTTCAGGCGGCTGTTACGCCACCGGAAGGCGGGACTACGAGCCAAAAGCTGCGTAAGTCCTATCCGTTTGACCAGCTAGAGCGTTTTCGGATTGGATGTCCGGCCCGTGGGAGTGTGGGCTTTAGCCCACGTTTCGAGCATCAGTCGCGGGCTAAAGCCCGCTCCCACGGCCTAGCTGTCCGTACGCTCGGAATGAAAATGCTCTAAATGCGCGAGGAATCGTGATCTTGCGAATCAACCGCTTGCGCCGTGCTAGCCTTGTCAGCCGTCGGCTCACTGTTATCCAGCCAATCGAAAAAGATCGTGTAAGCCACGGCCAGCAGGGTCGTCCCGAGGAAAATGCCGATGAATCCCCAGGCCAGCAAGCCGCCGATCACGCCCACCAGAATGAGCAGGAACGGTAACCTGCCGCTCCGGCCAATGAGGTAGGGCTTGATGAAGTTGTCGATGACATTGACGAAAATGCCCCACGCCACGGTGAAGGTGGCCCAGCCGTCGCTGCCCTGGTAATGCAGCCAGAGGGCGACGGGAATCCAGACCAGTCCGGTGCCGACCTGCATCATCGCCGTCATGAAGCTTACGAGGCCCAGTAGCGGGGCGCCGGGAACACCCGCCACGGCGAAGCCTATCCCTGACAAAATGGCCTGGATTATGGCCGTGCCGATGACGCCCACGGACACGCCCTGAACGGTGCGCGCCGCGATATGCAGGGCATTGAGCGTTTCGGCCCCGCCAAGCCGCTGCGCGAACCGTTCGGCGACGGTGGCGGCTTTCTCGCCGTGGGCGTAGAGCAATCCGGCCATGACCGTGGCGAGAATGATGTGCAAGCCGGTCATCGCCAGATTGGCGCCCTGTTGCAGCAGCCAGCCCGCCACCGGGGCTATCGCGGGCCGGATTTTTTGCGGATCGAGCAGGGCGTTCAGCCTGCCCGCCCGCCATTCGGCGTCCAGCCTCCCCCCGACCAGCGGCAGCGCGCCCACCCACTCGGGAGGTCCGCTGGTGCGCAGTTCGGCGGCCCGACCGCTGAGGCTTTCCAGCGAGGGCAGCCGTTCCGCCGCCGCGTTGAAGGCGAGCATCACCGGCACCACGAACACCAGCAGAATCACCAGCGTCAACGCGACGGCGGCGGGTCCCCGGCGCCCGCCTAGCCAGCCAGCCACTTTCAGATAATACGGCCAGGTCGATAAGGCCAGGATGACCGCCCAGATGAAAGGAACCACAAAGGGCGAGGCCACGACCAGGCAGGCGTAGCCCAGAATCCCGACCAGCAGCAGGACCAGGACTTTTTCGACCAAGGCGCTGCTAGCGGGCAACACGGCTTCAAACTTCATAATCGGCTCCTTCTTGAGTGAAGTGAGTGGCGTGCGTTCCGGCGGGTTGATTCTAGCCGCCGATTTGCCCGGCCCCAAGCGCTTCTATACCATGCGCGCTTTCAGTCACCCTATGGAGGAACCCGCCATGTCCAACAAAATTATCTTCAAAGCCGGGGAAGCCACCGTGCTGGCCGCCGAGGACCAGGCCACCGACGCCATGCCGGAAATCCTGATTGGCTCCGTGGACGGCCCGGTCGGTCAGGCGTTCGCCAACATGATGGCGCAGTCCAAGGGCCACACCGCCATGTTCGCCATCCGCGCCTGCAACCAGATGGTCCGGCCCGCCACCATGATCGCGCCCAAGGTGACGCTGAAGGATTCGGCCAATATCGACCTGTTCGGCGGCGTGGTGCAGTCCGCCACCGCCGACGCGGTGCTGGATTGCGTGATCGAGGGCATCATCCCCCGCGACCAAGTGAATGATCTGTGCATCATCAGCCTGGTGTGGATCGACCCCCGCGCCGCCAAAGACCCCAATCTGGACAAGGCCGATATGTATCGGACCAACTACGAGGCCACCAAGCTCGCCATCCAGCGGGCGCTGAGCGACGAGCCGTCCATCGACGAACTCATCGCCAACCGGCTCACCATCAAGCACGATATGTGGGAAGAGGATTGGGAGGCGAAGTAGGCCGGGGATTCATTGCTCGGCATTGGCTGAAAAGGGCGGCTTCGCTCGCCCTTTTTTGTTGTCGGTGATTCAGCGGGATGTGAAGTCTCCGTAGGCCGGGCATTTACCCATGCCCGGCGCCAAGGGCCGTAGGATGCGCTGAGGAACGAAGCGCATCAATCGCGAACGATGCGGTTCCTGCGTCACCGCATCCTACGGACTACGGACTGACTTCTTGGGTATCTGCTAACCATCGGTATCCAAAGCCCCCCGATAAGCCCCCAGCACCTCCCCGCCGAAGCACACCAAATACACCTTCTCAATCCCCGGATACTCCGCCAATTCCGCCCGGATTGTCCCCACCGCCACCCGCGCTGCCCGGTCCAGCGGATAGCCATATACCCCACAAGAAATAGCGGGGAAAGCAATCGTCTTCAGGCCATGCGCCGCCGCCAGCCGCAGCGACTCCCGATAACAGGACGCCAGCAAGTCCGCCTCGCCCCGCCCGCCGCCACGCCAGACCGGGCCGACGGTGTGGATGACGTGTTTCGCGGGCAGGTTATAACCGGCGGTGAGCTTGGCCTGGCCGGTCGGGCAGCCGTGCAGGGCGCGGCATTCCTCCAGCAGCTTCGGCCCGGCGGCGCGGTGAATGGCGCCGTCCACGCCCCCGCCGCCCAGCAGGCTCTCGTTGGCGGCGTTGACGATGGCGTCCACGCCCAGCTTGGTGATGTCGGCTTGGATGATTTCGATTTGGTCCATGGTTTATTCCTCATGTGATGGAGTTTTAAGCGGGGTTGGCTTCGACTCCGCCCTTCGACTTCGCTCAGGCCAAGCTCAGCCAACGATTGCGAACAGCGACCACCCGCTATAGCCGTTCCCTGAGCGGAGTCGAAGGGAACAACGCCGGGCGGTTCCCCCGGAAGGGTCCGCTAACTGGCATAATTTGCCACCAAACTCCAAGAATGCGACCCCCTCAAAATAATGGAATCCCCCGACTCCCTCCGGCCTCACGAACCCCGCGAATCCTTTCACCCATCCCGCCGCACAGCGGAAACGCGCCGGAAATCGGCCTTTGAGCAAGTGCGCTCCATCGGAGAACAGCCCCGCGCCCACCTCTCCCCCCGCGCCACCTACGTCCTGGCCGACGCCATCCAATGGCTGGCCGAACTGCCGCCCGATTCCATCCACGCCGTCGTCACCGATCCGCCCTACGGCCTGATCGAGTACGACGACAAACACCATCGCAAGCTCCTGAAAGGCCGGGGCGGGGTGTGGCGCATTCCGCCCTCCTTCGATGGTGCCAAGCGCCGACCCCTGCCGCGCTTCACCGTGTTGTCGCGGGATGAAATCGCGGGGCTGTACAACTTCTTTGGCGCTCTGGCCTACGGACTGCGCCGCGCCCTGGTGCCGGGCGGGCATATCTTCGTGGCCTCGAATCCGCTGCTGTCCACCTGGACCTTCCACGCTTTCCAGCAAAGCGGCCTGGAAAAACGCGGCGAAGTGATCCGCTTGGTGCAAACCCTGCGTGGCGGCGACCGGCCCAAGGGTGCCGAGCATGAATTCGACGGCGTGTCGGCCATGGCCCGCTCCTGTTGGGAGCCGTGGGGCATCTTCCGCAAACCCTTGGACGGCACCGTGGCGGAGAATCTCCGCCACTGGGGCACCGGCGGCTTACGGCGGATTTCCGACACCGAGCCGTTCAAGGATGTCATCACCTGTTCGCCGACCCGTGGCCGGGAACGGGACATTGCGCCGCATCCCTCCCTCAAGCCGCAACGCTTCCTCCGGCAACTGGTGCGGGCCAGCCTGCCGCTGGGCGTGGGCATCGTCTACGATCCTTTCGCGGGCAGCGGCTCGACCCTCGCCGCCGCCGAGTCCATCGGCTACCACGCCATCGGCACCGACCGCGACACCGGCTATTACGCCATGGCTAGGGCTGCGTTCCGGTCGCTGGCCGACTTGGATGTGGACGCGCCGTGACACCCAACGATCTGTTCTTCAACTTCGCGCGGGGCTTTCCCGCCCGCAAGTTCTCGGCGGGGCTGCTGCTGGCCTTCATCGACTTCTTCACCCGGCTGGACGTGCCCGGCAGCGGGGCGCGGAACTTCGACGAGGTGCTGGAACGCTTCCCCCGGCAAGCGGCCACCAGCGGCGGCAAGCGGGCCAATACCCTGATCGTGTCCCTGCCCGGCGGTGGCACGCTGAGCCTCCGACCGTTCTACAACGCGGCGGAGCGGTTCTTCCGGGCCGAACACAAGCGTTTCGACTATCCCAGTTGCGCCCCGCACGCCACCCAGGCCTGGGCCGATTACACGCCGTGGCTGGACGCGCTGGCGGGATGCTCGGCGGACGAACTGGCGAAGCTGCGCCAGCGGGTCGCCGACCATGTGCTGGAAACGCTCCGCAGCCAAGCCTTCGATCCCAGCGCCGTGCGTCTGGAGCCACCGCTGTTCCGACGAATTCTGGAGGGCTTCGACATGACGGCCCGCAAGGGCGAACCCACCGGGGCGGCGTTCCAGGGGATCGTGTTCGGCTTCCTGCGGGCGGACAATCCGCATTTGCAGGTGGAGATCGACAAGGTGCGCACCGGCTCCAAGCGCTTGCAGCGGGTCGGCGACATCGACGGCTGGGACGGCGCCCGGCTCGCCATTTCGGCGGAGGTGAAGCAGTTCGACATCAAGCCCGCCGACGTGCCGGACCTGGAAGGCTTCGCCAACGAAACCGGGCGGCGCGGCACGCTGGGCCTCTTAGTGGCGCTGGGCTTCCGCGAGGACGCGCGGGACCGGATCGAGAGTTTGGGCTTGAAGGCGCTGGACACGGATGATTTGCTGCGGATTGTCGAGCTGTGGGATCCGCTCAAGCAGCGCACCGCCGTGTCCTCGCTGATTTATTACGCCCGGCATGTGGAGAAGAGTTCTTCGTTAGCGGAGCGGATTGATGCATTTTTGACGGGGGAGGAGGGCGGCGGAAACCAGCCCGTTGCCGACGTGGTGGAACATCAGGATAGCGGCGAGATGGGGTTATTTGATGAAATGCCAGACTTGTAGGATGGGTGAAGGCGCACAAGGGGTGGCTACGAGCCACCCGTGGTTCTCGCCGCGCCGTAACCCATCATCCTGGTCGGCACGATGGGTTACGGCGCACGGCAAAAGCTACCGGATGCTTCAACCCCGTCGTGTGCGCCTCCACCCATCCTATATGGCCTGACCGAATCGGGGGATATGCCGCAGCATCCAAGCCCGCCCCCGATTCTGCGATAATGCGCGGCCTTGTCCGCACCCACCCCGCCTGAATCTCTCCATGACCGGGACCGCCCCCATACTCCAAGCCCTGAACCTTGAATGCCTGCGCGGCGAAAGCCTGCTGTTCGAAAACCTGAGCTTCGGCGTCGCCCCCGGCGAGGTGCTGCAAGTGGAAGGCGCCAACGGCAGCGGCAAGACCAGCCTGCTCCGCATTCTGGCGGGACTCAGCCCGCCCAGCGAGGGTGAGGTGCATTGGCGGGGCGAGCCGATCCGGGGTTCCCACCGGGCGGTGTTCTTCGGAGAAATCGCTTATCTCGGCCATCACTTAGGACTGAAGGCGGAACTGTCGGTGTTGGAAAACCTGCGCCTTGCCTTCGCCCTTAACGGCGTGCCCGACTCCACCGAGCGGCTGGAAGAAGCACTGGAAGAGGTCGGGCTATTCGACCGGGGCGATTTGCCGGTGCGGGCGCTGTCCGCCGGGCAGCGGCAGCGGGTGGCCCTGGCCCGGATGATTTCCTCCGGCGCGGCGCTGTGGATCCTCGACGAGCCGTTCACCGCGCTGGATGTGTCCGGGGTCGCCATGGTGCAAACCCTGTTGGAGCGACACGCCGAGCGCGGCGGGCTGGCGGTGCTGACCTCCCATCAGGCGGTGGAGTTGCGGGGCGGTCTCAGTAAACTGGTTTTGGCATGAAAGACGTTTGCGTGATTCGCGTAGTTGCCCCCGCCGTTCGCCCTGACCCTTCGACTGCACTCAGGACAGGGGTATCGAAGGGTGAATGGCGGGGGCAACATTCCGCTCATGCTTCGATACCTCAGCACGAACGGAATGTGCGTAGTTCTGATGAATAATCTCTCCCGCGCCTTCCTGGCGCTGCTCAAGCGCGATTTGCTGCTGGCCTTCCGGCATCGTGGCGAATTGGCGAATCCCTTGCTGTTCTTCATGATCGTGGTGACGCTGTTCCCGCTGGGGGTCAGCCCGGAGGAGCCGCTGCTGCGGAAAATCGCGCCCGGCGTGATCTGGATCGCGGCCCTCTTAGCGGCGCTGTTCTCGCTGGAGAACATGTTCCGCTCCGATTTCGACGACGGCGCCTTGGAGCAGATGGCGCTGAGTCCCCATCCGCTGTCGGCGCTGGTGCTGGCGAAAGTGCTGGCCCATTGGCTGGTGTCGGGGCTGCCCATGCTGTTGATGGCGCCGCTCCTGGCGCTGTTCCTGTCCATGCCACCCAAAGCCATCTATGCGCTGGAACTCACCCTGCTGGTGGGGACGCCGCTGCTGAGTTTGATTGGCGCCATCGGCGTGGCGCTGACGGTGGGCCTCCGGCGCGGCGGGGTGCTGCTCTCCCTGCTGGTGCTGCCGCTGTATATCCCGGTGCTGATTTTCGCCACCAACGCCGTGACCGCCGCCGGGGCCGGAATGCCGGTCGATGGGCAACTTTATTTCTTGGCCGCTTTGCTG
>NZ_JBTEKS010000198.1:0-8103 GCF_054333355.1 Methylomagnum sp.
GGGTTTTCGGCTTGCCCAGGACTAATTTCCTGTATTCTTTGGTCTTTTTCCTTTTTTCTTCTTTTCTTTCAGCGGGGTTCCAAGGGGCGGCAGCCCCTTGGGCGATTTTTTTTTGGAGGGTCAACCTATGGCGGATGCCACAGAGGTTGGTAGTCCCGCCTTCAGGCGGCAAACAACCGCCTGAAGGCGGGACTACAAGCCAAGCATGGTGACAACTCCTTGGGATTTTTTGCGGGCTGGCCCGCAACGGTAATGAGGTCTCAACAACATGAATAAACACCGTCTTCCCCTCATCGGCCTCGCCGCGCTGCTGTCCACAACCACGGCCCTGGCTGGCGAAAAACACGCCACCGGCTACCTGCCCGAAGCCCCCCAAGCCTACGCCGCGATGCCGAAAACCCCGCTTTACCGGGCTTTTCTTCCACCCGAAGCCGACCTCTCGGCCCGCTTCCCCACCCCCGGCAACCAAGGCCGGCAAGGCTCCTGCACCGCCTGGGCCACCAGCTACGCCGCCCGCTCCTACCACGAAGCCCGCCGCCAGGGCTGGAACCCCGACGACCCCGCCCACCAGTTCAGCCCCGCCTTCATCTACAACCAAGTGAAGGCGCGGGATTGCCACAGCGGCAGCGCCATTTCCAACGCCCTTCAACTTCTGAAAGACACCGGCGCGGCCCCGCTGGCGGAATTTCCCTATGACGACGACGACTGCTCGCGCCAACCCGACGCCGAACTCGTCACCGCCGCCGCCCGCTACCGCATCGACGATTGGCGGACGGTGGACACCGACAAGCTCGACGACCTCAAGGGCCAGATCGCCATCGGCAATCCGGTCATCTTCGGCATGGACGTGTCCGATTCCTTTGAGGACTTGGATGACGACATCTACAACGACCTGACCTCTCCCCGCACCGGCGGCCACGCCATGGTGCTGGTCGGCTACAGCGAACCCAGGCGGGCCTTCAAGCTCATCAACTCCTGGGGCACCCGTTGGGGCGATGGCGGCTTTGGATGGGTCTCCTATGCGGCCTTCCAGAAATGGACCCATAACGCCTTCGTCATGAACGTCGCCGCGCCGTCCCCGCCGCCGCCCGCGCCAGAACCCGCCCCCGCGCCGCCAATACCCGACCCGCCACCCCCGGTCGTGGTGCCGCCACCCCCACCGGAACCTGAGCCGCAACCACCCGCGCCGGTGGTGATCCCATCCCCTCCTCCCCAGCCGGAACCGCCGCCGCCCGAGCCGCCTCCCGAACCCGAGCCGGAGCCCAAACCCCCGGTGGTGGTGCCTCCGCCCAAGCCACAGGTCCGACCGGCCACGCCCGCCGAATTGCAACGCAGGCTGACGGCCTTGACTAGCGAAGCCAGATGCGCCGCCCTCGACGGCTCGGTGACAGCCGACCACCGCGTGACCCTGCGCGGCTTCGCGGGCTACCCGGAAGACCTGGCACAAATCCAAGCCGAACTGGAAAAGCTCGGCGCACGGGTGACCCTCGCCACCGAACTGCGGCCCTGGCCCCAATGCGAGGCGCTGCTGACCTTCAGCGATGCCCTGGCGGAACACAGCGGCTTGCGGGTCGCGGTGATGGGCGCGGACGCCCGCCGCTTGACCGACGGCGACAACCTCGCCCTCGAAGTGACCACGCCCGCCTATCCCAGCCATCTCTACCTGACCTACATCACGGCCAATGGCGACGCCGTGCATCTGGTCCGCCCCCAAGGCCGCTTCCCCAAGCCGCTGGCACCCAACACCCGGCTGGTGTTCGGCAACGGCAGCGGCGAGCCGGGCCAGCTGAAGCTCACCGTCAGCGCCCCGTTCGGCCACGAGATGGTGGTCGCCATCGCCACGGCCAGCCCGCTGTTCAGCGAGGAGCTGCCCAAAACCCAGATCGAGCGCGACTATCTCACCCAGTTCCGCCAAGCCTTCCTGGTGAAGCCCGAACCCGGTGCCCCGGCCCGTGTGGTGTCCGCCGCCGTGGCGACCCTGCTGACCCACGCCAAACCCTAATCACCCGATCTCCCGGAGCCTCCCCCATGCGCCACCTCAACATCACGACCGCGCTAGTCCTTGGCTTGCTGTCCCTGTCCCTCGCCTGCCCGCCCACCTGGGCCGACGATGCCCGCCGTCCCAGCGCCCGCGAAATCGTCAGGAAGCTGGCCCCCAAAATCACCGTTGAAGGCGAAGACCCGCCCGCCCCGGATTCCGCCAGCATCGACTTGGAAGTCAATTTTGACTATGGCTCGGCGGAACTAAAAACCGACGCCAGGCTGATCCTTGATCGACTGGGTGACGCGCTCGAAAGGGAAGAATTGCGGGCCTCGCGGTTCAAGATCACTGGGCATACCGACACCATCGGCGGCGAGCAATACAATCTCGGATTGTCCCGGGACCGTGCCCTGAGTGTGCGGAGTTACCTGGTACGACGCCACCACATTGATGCCAGCCGGTTGGAAGTGGAAGGCAAGGGCTTTTCCGAACTGGCCGACCCGGCCCATCCGACTAGCGCTATTAATCGGCGGGTGCAAGTGACTAGGCTGGCACCGTGAGTCCGTAGCCCGTAGGCTGGGTTAAGGCACGAAACCCAGCTTATCCGTTGCGTAGGGCGGCTGGGTTGCGTGCCTCAACCCAGCCTACCGGACTGGAGCGATGGGTTCCGCGAAGCTCCACCCATCCTATGGGACTGAGCGGAGCCGAAGCCATATTCACCAACCACTACCGTCCTTATCATCATCCTTATACGGCTTCGGCTTGACACCCTCGGGGATGTACGGCTTCTTCGCCGTCCGCAGCAAGGTCAAGGCATTGCCCAGCACAATCACGATCACCAACGTCAGAAATACCCAAAACAGCGTCATACCGAATCCACTTCCCAAAAAGCTTGTTAAGGCACTAGCATAAGCCCAAAACCATCCCCCGCCGGGCAAAACTAAAATAATTCGACCACGATGCTTGATTATTATTCGCACCCCTCCCCCGCCCTTCCCCGTCATCCCATCATCACTCCCGGAGTCACGCCATGAGCAGCGCCGCCGTCTGGCGCATCGGCGAATGGCTCAACGCCATCCAAAGCACCTTCGTCGGGCTGCTGCGGGTCTGGTCCGTGCCCATCGTGTTGATGCTCAGCGTCGCCTCGGGCTACACCACCTATTACGGACTCAGCTATTTCATCACGCCGTGGATCGCGCTCATCGTGACGGTGGCCGTGCAATCCATCGTGGTGATCTGCGCCCTGGACCTGGCCGGGATGCACTGGCGGGCCAACCCCGCCCGATTCTTCGCCGTGGTGCTGTCGCTGCTGGTGGCGCTGACCGTGTCGGTGTCGTTCTCCTATTTCAAGTTCTACGAATTCTCCCAGCGCGATTCCATCCTGATCGACCGGCAAACCCAGCTCGCCAAGGACATCAACCGCTACCTCGACGGCGTGGTGGGCCTGAAAAGCCGACTGACGGCAGCCCAGCAAAAGCGCGTCGAGCAGGCCACCCAGGAAGCCACCCAGGCTTATCTCGGCGCCCAGCCGGGGATGCGGCACAACGTCGGCAAGGGCAAGGTGTGGGGCTATTACAATGAAATCCTGCAAGGCGAGCAGGCCAAGCTGAAAGAATTGAACACGGGCTTCCAAAGCCTGGAAAAGCGCTTAACCGAAACCCGGAGCGCGCTCCAGAATTTCGCCTTCCAAATGAACGACCCCGCCGCCTACGAGGCCGTGGTCAAGGCGTTCCAAGCCTTGCAAAGCGAGGCCGAAACCCTGGCGTCCGCCCATGGCGCGGTCCCGGTGGAAGCGCCCCGGTTCGGCTCCTATTCCGAATTCGCCCAGGGCATCACGCCCACCTTCGCCATGTGGGACAACATCTCCTGGTTCGCCCTGGCCTGCGCCGGGATGGTGGACTTCTTCACCCTGATCCTGTCCTACCGGCTGGAATCCACCGCCCCCGGCCCCCTCACCGAGGAGGAAAAGAATCTGGCCTTCCAAGGGCTTAGGCAGTTCGGCGAGTTCACCATCAACAAGAACGACGAACTGGAATTCAGCATCGAGAAAACCGAACTGGAACGCGCCCGCCGCTATTCCGACTGGACCCGCATGTTCTCCGTGGCGTTCTTGTTGAACCGGGGCTATCTCCGCAAGATGAGCCATCGCACGGTGGAATTCGCCCCCAATCTTTACCCCATCATCGCCGAACGCATCGCCACCTTGAAAACCACCCCGCCGCCCGGCGAATCCGCCAACGACGCCAAACTGGCCGAAGCCATGAGGAAGAAAGCCCATGGATGATTTTTTTCCTCCCCAAGAAGACGAGCGCTGGGAAGCGGGCTTCGAAGGCGACCGCCGCGTGGTGCTGTCCCGGCTCGGGCCGTTCAAGCGGGTGTTCGCCCGCCCCAGGCGCTATTCCCAGCGCTTTTACCACCAGGTCTACAGCCTCGCGATTGAGGACTGGCTGATTCCGCTGGAAACGCCCCGGCTCGGCCCGCTGTGTACCCTGGAAGCCAGCTTGTCGATCCGCTTCCAGCCCACGCTCAAGTTCGCCCAGGAGCATCTCGACCACATCGGCGATTTGGGCGGGCACATCCGCGCCAGTTACCGGACCCTGCTGCAAGACGCGGCGGAACAGGAACTCCGCGCCCTGGAAACCACCGACTGGCTGGCGGAAGGCCATGCCGACGTGGCGCAGCGCATCGAGAACATCGCCCACGAATTGCTGGCGCTGCGGGACATCCAGAGCCGCGCCCGCTGCCGGGTCGAAACCCGGTTCGCCAACCCCGAGAATCTGGACGAACTCGCCAGCACGGCGGATTCAAAGCACACCGGGCTAGTCCTGGAACTGCTGCGCCGCCGCCGGGAAACCACCGAGCGCCTGGCCCGCGAGAATTACGAGCGGCAGGCGCTCGAACAGCAACTCAAGCTGGAACACGAGGCGCGGATGCTGGAATTGCTCAACAAGGAAGCGGAACTGCGCCGCATGAAGCAGCGCCAGGAAACCGAGCAGGTCCGCATGGAACTGGCCGCCGACGAAACCCGCTATTCGGAGCAAATCGACAGCGAAATCCGGCTGCGGGAAGAACGCATCCGCCACGAGGCCCGGCTGCGGCAAATGGAACTGGAGGCCGACCTGCGGGAAAAAAGCCTGCGGGCCGAAGCCCTCACCGACGTGGAGCATCATTTGCGCCGGGAAATCGAATTGCTGGCGATGGAGCGGCAGCGCTTGGCGCTGGAAGAAGAAATCCATGACGTGAAGGTGGCCCGGTCACGGGGCTGGGGCATCACGAACAAGCGGCGCCTCCCGCTGGAAGATCAGGGCGGAACCAGAGCGCAGGATGGGGACAGCGCTTGAGGCGATTTCCAGGAAAAGACATACCTGTAGGATGGGTAGAGCGAAGCGAAACCCATCACCCTGTCTCCGGCTCGATGGGTTTCGCGAGTACGCTCTACCCATCCTACATCCAGATCAACGGCGACAAGCATTTTCGGAAATCGCCTAACCTTACATAACCCCTATAACCAGCCCTTTCAAAGTGTAAAAATAGCCTTTTTAAATCAATAAGTTGCAAATACGATTTTTCTGTACCGAAGCGTAAGGCGCTGCCAACGTTGACACGGGCCACAGCAAAATCATGGGCTTACATAACCCGACTTCGTTAGCCCAGTAAACCACTTTGAAAGGGCTGCCCCTATAACCTATAGGATGGGTAGAGCTTCGCGAAACCCATCACAACGGGCCGACATTCGACAACTTTTTATCCCCCATGCACCTAAACCGACTCCCCGCCCTATTCCTCGGACTATTGCTGACCGGCCCCACCCTCGCCAATCCCTGGGCCGACGTGCCCGGTCCCACCGATGGCCCGTCCCGTTCCATCGGCGAAACCACCGCCGGTTGCCAGAGCGGCGCCCAAATGCTGCCGACGGAAGGCCGGGGCTATGTGGTCATGCACTTGGAGCGCCACCGCTATTTCGGCCAGCCCTCCCTGGTGGACGCCATTCAAGCCTTGGGCGAGAAAGCCGCCACCGGGCTGGGCGTGCTGCATGTGGGCGATTTGGCCTTGCCCCGTGGCGGTCCCATGCCGTTTGGTCATCGCAGCCACCAGACCGGGCTGGACGCCGACGTTTGGTTCGACCTCAACCCCAGCCTGCACGCCCATGCCGACCGGCTGCGTTCCAACGTCCCGGCGCCCAGCTTGTTGAGCGGCGCCTCGCGGGGGCTGGATTACCGGCTGTGGAATGATCGCCACGTCCAGATTCTGAAGGCGACGGCCCAACTGCCC
Source organism: Methylomagnum sp. (assembly GCF_054333355.1). Lineage (NCBI taxonomy): Bacteria > Pseudomonadati > Pseudomonadota > Gammaproteobacteria > Methylococcales > Methylococcaceae > Methylomagnum > Methylomagnum sp. Next base: position 6,254 of record NZ_JBTEKS010000198.1, read on the forward strand.
GCCGTCGACCGCATCTTCGTGAACGCCCACATCAAGCGGGAACTGTGCGACACGGCGCGGGGCGACCGGGCTTGGCTGCGGAAGATTCGCCCCTGGTATCACCACGACGACCATTTCCACATGCGCCTCGCCTGTCCGCCCGACAGCCCGGCCTGTGTGCGCCAGGACGCCATCCCGGCGGGCGATGGTTGCGACTCAAGTCTGGATTGGTGGTTCAGCCACGAACCCGCCAGCACCGGCAAGTCGTCGGAACCGAAGCCAACCATGCCGGTGGCGTGCCGGGGCGTGTTGGCGGAGGAGTAAGGAAAAGGGGTCGTCGGGTGGTTTAGGGACGCCCGGCGCTAACTCGCGTGACTTTGAACCGCGCCTTGTGATGGAAGCCAACATGGGCATTTCCCCCGCCTACCGCAAAATCATCCGCGACGGCCTGTGGACCAACAACCAGGCATTGGTCGCCCTGCTCGGCCTCTGCCCGCTGCTGGCGGTGAGCAACTCGGTGGTCAACAGCCTGGGGCTGGGACTCGCCACCACCGCCGCGCTGGTGCTGTCCAACGGACTCGTGTCGCTGATCCGCCGCCACGTCACCCACGACATCCGCCTGCCGGTGTTCGTGCTGGTCATCGCCTCGGTCGTCACCGTCATCGACTTGGCGATGAACGCCTGGCTGCATGGACTCCATAAAGCCTTGGGGATATTCATCCCGCTCATCGTCACCAACTGCGCCATCATTGGCCGGGCCGAAGCCTATGCCTCGAAGCATCCGCTGGACCGCGCCTTGCTGGACGGCTTGGCGATGGGGCTGGGATTCACCTTCGCGCTGGCGCTGCTGGGCGCGGGGCGGGAGTTGGTCGGCACCGGCACGCTGCTCGGCGGCGCGGAGTTGCTGTTCGGCGAGGCCGCCAAAGCCTGGACCGTCCATGTATTCCGGGACTACGGGGGCTTCCTGCTCGCCATCCTGCCGCCGGGCGCGTTCATGGGGCTGGGGCTGTTGATCGCCGTGAAGAACCTCGTCGATGAGCGGGCCAAACGCACCGCCGCCGCGCCCGCCGTCAAGCAATTTCGATCCACCCGCGATCCCGCCGTCACCGAATCATGAACGCCGCCAAACGCCGCCAAATCTTCGAGCGCCTCGCCGCCGCCATCCCCGAACCCACCACGGAACTGCGCTATTCCACGCCGTTTGAATTGCTGGTCGCCGTGGTGCTGTCGGCCCAGGCCACCGACAAGGGCGTCAACAAGGCCACGGACAAGCTGTTTCCTGTCGCCAATACCCCGGCGGCGATTCTGGCATTGGGCGAGGTGGGGTTGAAGGCGTATGTGAAAACCATCGGCCTATTCAACGCCAAGGCCAAGAATATTATCGGGCTGTGCGGGATTCTGCTGGAAAAGCACGGGGGTGAGGTGCCACGCACGCGGGAAGCGTTGGAAGCCCTGCCCGGCGTGGGGCGGAAGACGGCGAATGTGATTTTGAACACGGCGTTCGGGGAGAATACGATTGCCGTGGATACCCATATCTTCCGCGTCGCCAACCGTACCAAGCTCGCCCCCGGCAAGAATGTTTTGGAAGTGGAAAGGACGCTGGAGAAAACCACGCCGAAGGCGTTTATGAAGGATGCCCATCATTTGCTGATTCTGCATGGGCGGTATACCTGTGTGGCGCGGAAGCCGAAGTGTGGGGTTTGTCCGATTGCCGATCTCTGCGAATACCCGGATAAGACGCCTAATTCGTAACCCGTGCAGCAGGCATTGAACGAAGGAAATTACATCATTCGGTGGTTTTTGAAAGGTGTTGGACGACGGCGCTCATGTCCAGCCTGGTAGGTCGGGCATGTATTCCCATGCCCGACATT